>JAGLNZ010000316.1 GCA_023139225.1 Desulfobacula sp.
TGTCATCTGTAATCAGTCGGTGTCCGGTGGTTTTCACAAGATTTTGAACAACAGATTCTTCATTGCAAAAAATACCGCTGAATATGGTTATTGCAGACATTTTTTAAACCCCTTTGAATATTGCAGGTTATCACAATACATATTATAGCCTATAAACCATTCTATTTTATTCATTGGTCAGTATTTTCCGGCATGATGCCATAAGATCATTATACAAAGAGCCTGCATGGTACAAATTGTACGTATTCAACCTTACGACACCATCCACCATGGCAAACAACACCATGGCTGTATTGCGTGGTGATTTTACTTTTACCGATCCGTCTTCAATTCCAATGGATATGCCTTCTTCAAAAATATCAAGAAGGCCGTTGTGAACCGATTCAAGATATGACCTGCAAACCGTGTTTGTTTCCGCCATCTGATAGGGATAATGCCGATGCAGCAGGAGAAACTGATCCTCAATCACCCCTGCAAGGTCAAGGTAAAAGGTGATCACACCTTCCACCATCTCTATACCGTTTTTATAGCCGGCGGTTTCCTTATGCTCCCTGAATGCTGATAATATGGTTTCCTGAACGTTTTTAAGTATATTTAAGAACAAATCTTCCTTGTTTTTAAAGTGATGAAAAATTGTTCCTCCGGCAGCTCCTGTTATCCTCGTCAGTTCAGACATTGACGTTTCCTTGAACCCGTTTCTTGAAAACAGATGGGTGGCCGCTGCAAGTATTGCATTTTTTTTTGACATATGTTACCTAAAAACAGTTAACAGCCAACCGAATGATCGGTCGGTTTTTTGTCTTACTATTGAAATCTAGTGTAAAAGTCAAGGTTAAACATGAAAAACGAGATACCTGAAAAGGCAAAGCTGCTCGAAAAACTTAGAAAAAATAAATTTAATGTTCCTGATTTTATTTATGTGCCGGCTGATAAATTCAACACGGAAGATTTCGGCAAACTTAATTCATTTTTAGACAAGCACCGGGAGAGTTATAAAGTTATTGCAAGAAGCGCCCACCCCATGGAATCAGAGTATATTGGCGGGACCTTTGATTCTCTTGAAACCTATGCGGACATCAGCGGAATAAAATATGCCAGAAACCGAATAATCAAAATAGCCGAAACATCAAAAAGGTTATCTATCCGGCGGCAGCAGACGTTTAACCATGCACCTCAAATCGATATGAATGAGATGGGTGTCATTGTCATGCCCTTTGTCAATGGCTCAAGCGTCATGGCAAAAATGTTAGTCAATAACTGGGAATTCGGTTACTGCAGGAACCGGTCGCATAAAGTCCAAAGCGAACCACACATCACCAAGGTTCCCCATGACCGTAGATTATTGGATCTTTCAGAAGATATCCAAAAGGCTTTGGGGTTTAGATGTGAAATTGAGTTTATTGTCTCTGATGAAGGAGAGGTTTATGTTGTACAGGCCAGGGATATTTCAAGTATTGAGACATTGGAAGAAAAAGACAGTCAGCATTCCATCAAACTCGATGGCATCCGGCGCATACGGAAACGCAGAAACTACAGGGAAAGACCGGTCTATGTAATGAACAACAAGGCCTTTTATATTAATATCATCAGTCAGTGTGAGGATCTTGTTCATGAAGGAAAAGACCCAAAGCCTGATATTAACGACATCATATCCAGCATAAAGGCATATGAAAAGGAACTTGAGTCTTTTG
>JAGLNZ010000317.1 GCA_023139225.1 Desulfobacula sp.
GAAATAAAAACCGATAACATTCAAATCGCTCTTGTAACCGGAGCCAGCGGGGGGATTGGAAAGGCAATAGCCACGGCGCTTGCTCAAACCGGCCGGTTTGTATATCTTAATTTCAATTCCAACAGGGAAAAAGCAGAGGCAACGCTTAAGGAGATTGTCAGCAACAAAGGTAACGGTGCTCTTCTTCAGTTTGATGTAAAAAACAAAGAAGAATCTGAAAAAGCCATTGGAAAAATTATTGCAGAAAAGGGAAAAATAGATATCCTGGTAAATAATGCCGGTATCAGAGATGACATGCTCATGGTCTGGATGAAGAAAGAAAATTGGCAAACTGTCCTGGATACCAATCTGACAGGTTTTTTTAATGTAACACGACTTGTTGTCAAAAACATGCTGCCAAAACGTTTTGGAAGGATTATCAATATATCTTCAACATCAGGCCAGACAGGTCAGGCAGGCCAGGTAAATTACTCAGCATCGAAAGCAGGTCTTATCGGAGCCACCAAAGCGCTTGCAAGGGAGATTGCAAAAAGAAATATCACTGTAAATGCGGTGGCACCGGGATTTATTGAAACCGAGATGATTGATGGGCTGCCCTTTAAAGAGATAGCAAAAACAATACCGGCCGGCAGACTTGGCAAACCTTATGAAGTTGCTGCAACCGTTCTTTTTTTATGTTCAAAAGATGCCGGATATATTACAGGCCAGGTCATTGGTATTAATGGAGGAATTTTGTAAAATATATGGGGAAGGACTTGATATTCACCCCTGTTTTTTTAATTATAGGTTGTCATGAAGGAAAATAGATTGAAATCAGTTGCAATAACCGGAATCGGCATTCTCTCATGCTTAGGCAATGATGCGGGATCGGTTGCTTCAGCCATGAAAAAGGGCTGTTCCGGAATTGTTTATGACGAACAAAGAAAAAACCTGGGTTTTAAATCTCCTTTGACATCTAAAATAAACGGGTTCTCTCCGGAAAATCTGGGGCTTACCAGAAAAGCCTTGAGGACCATGTGTGAGCCGGCACTTTTTTCTTTTGCCGCAGCAAAGGATGCAGTAAAAGATTCCGGACTTTCCCAGGAGTTGATACAAAGTGACAGATGCGGAATTATATTTGGTAATGACAGTACCATTAAGGCGGGTGTTGAATCCATTGAAATTGCCAAAAAATATAATGAAACCCATTATATTGGTTCCGGCTATATCTTCAGAGCAATGAACTCAACCATCACAATGAACCTTGCCGCCCACTTTAAAACCCGTGGTGCCAACTGGACGATCAGTGCAGCATGTGCAAGCGGAGCTCATGTTATTGGGCAGGCATTAATGATGATTCAAAATGGTTATCAGGATATCATCATTGCCGGTGGTGCCCAGGAAATAAACTGGATGTCAATGGCAAGCTTTGATTCTCTGAATGCATTTTCATCAAGAACCCATGAACCTGAAAAAGCCTCAAGACCTTTTGACAAAGAACGAAACGGGCTTGTCCCCGGAGGGGGCGGTGCCTGCATTGTGATCGAGGATCTTGATCATGCTGTTTCACGCGGTGCCAATATTTATTGTATAATAGACGGCTACGGGTTCTCGTCGGGTATTGGCAGGAACCTTTCAGAACCAAATCCGAAAGGGTCTGTAAAAGCAATGGAAAACGCCATGGAAAACGCAGGCATTGGGCCTGAAAAGATAGACTATATCAACGCTCATGCAACCTCAACCCTTACAGGAGATCTTGCCGAAGCTGTTGCCATCAATAAAGTATTTGGCCCGGCCACCCCTGTTTCATCCACAAAATCCATGACCGGGCATGAATGCTGGATGTCGGGAACCAGTGAAATTATCTATACGATTCTTATGGCGCAAAACAAATTCATTGCCCCGAATATCAATTTTTCAAGCCTTAGTGATGACTGCCCTCAAATTAACGTAATTCATACTGCAAAAGAAGCCCGGATAGGCTTTGCTATTTCAAATTCATTCGGTTTTGGGGGTACCAATGCTGCTATTGTTTTAAATTTTAATTGAAATTTAACGGTTAAAGATGACCCTATATAATTTATGTGAAACAAAATTAAACAATAATATTATAAAATATAGCCTTATTGTGTTAATGAACTGCATTGCCATTCCTTTGATACTCCTGTGGACGGCTGCCGGAATGGTTCTTTTTCCTTTTGCATTTCTTTATATGAAGTTTGTTCTAGGGTACTCCACCTCATTTCTTACCCGAAAATGCATATGGATCTACGGCAGGGTCTGGCAGTTTCTGCTCAGCTTGTTTGTCATTTTTTCCCCTCCTAAAATCCATGGACACCCGTTTAAAAATCCGGGTGTTATTGTGGTAAATCACAGGTCATTTTTCGACACCTATTGTATGAATATGATGCCAATCAGTGATGTATGCTTTGCAGTAAGAGCCTGGCCGTTTAAAATACCGTTTTTTAACATTTTTATGAAACTGGCTGATTATCTGAATATTGAAAACTTTTCCTGGAACAAAACATTGGAAATTTCAAAAAAGAACATCCAAAACAACAGTTTTATCTTATTTTTTCCCGAAGGCCACAGAAGTAAAGACAAAGACATGACACACTTTTATTCTGGTGCTTTTAAACTGGCCATTAAACATAATATCCCCGTGATACCCATTTGTCTTACCGGAACACAGATTTTGCTTCCGCCGAACCGATATTATCTAATGCCGACAAAAATAAAAATGGAAATCCTGAATCCGGTTTTTCCGGATCAATTTTCCGGAGACATGAAACCTTTTGCATTCAAAAACCATATTAAAAATATAATGGAAACTTCCATAAAGCAAATGGACAATAATGATAGATAAAAATCATGAAAAAACCATATTTTAAAAAACATATAGATGACCCAATGCCCTTAAGAGGGATCGTTAAAAGACAGATTCGATTTGAAGAAATTGATATGCTTAAGATTGCATGGCACGGACATTATACCAGTTTTTTTGAAGATGCCAGGATTGAGCTTGGGAAACGATATGGAATAGGATATATGGATCTGTACTCCCATGGAATTCTGGCACCCATAAAAACCGTGCACATCGATTTTATCAATCCGTTAAGATTCATGGAAGAGATAACAATCGAAGGAATTCTTCATTACTCCCAAGCATCCAGGATAAACAGTGAATATATTATCCGAGACAAGGAAAATAAAGTTGCCGCAACCGGATATACAGTCCAGATGATGCTGAACACAGATTATGAGCTTTTCCTGACCCAGCCGGACCACTATAAAGATTTTTGTAATGATTGGAAGGCCGGCAAGTTTTCATGAACACTGTCTATATTACACAAACAAAAGCAGTCACTTCCATGGGGCCTGATCTTGAATCACTTTATAACGGTCTAATAGATCAAAAATCAGGGATCGCCAAAATCACAAGATTTAACACCTCATCCTATACAAGTCCCTGGGCAGGAATAATTGACGGTCTGGATCATACAAAAAGACGATCCAAAATTTTTAAATTATCAGATATGCTGACCCGGCAGCTTTGCGCGGTTGAAAATAACACTTTTTTGATAAGTGCCTCTACCAAAGCCGGCATTGATATGCTTGAAAACAATATTCAAGAATCTGAAATGCTCTCCAAAGACCTTTTGTTATCCAGTCTGACAGAGTATATCGCCTCAAAATTAAAATTAAACAACAAGGGAATAAATATTGATTGTGCATGCGCCTCTTCAACCATTGCAGTTGCAAAGGCGGCTTCACTAATACAAATGGGCGTTGTTGATTCGGTTTTAATCTGCTGCATGGATATTGTTTCCCAATTTGTTTTTTCAGGATTTTCAGCACTGGGTGCCATGTCTGATGAACCAGCCAGGCCATTTGATAAGAATAGAAAAGGACTGACGCTTGGGGAAGGGGCTGCGGCAATTATGCTGATGAACGAAGAAAAAGCAAGACATCACGGCAACACCCCTCTGGCCATAATTACAGGCTGGGGGATTGCCAGTGACGCGGCCCATTTGACTGCACCGGCCAAAAATGGCGACGGATTAAAACTGGCCATAGAAAAGGCATGCAAAAAAGCCAAAATTTCCGCAAACGATATCCATGCCGTCAATACCCATGGAACAGGCACGAAATATAATGATTCAATGGAAATAAATGTTATCCGCTCCATGTTTAATCCAAACAAGGTGATTGCCAATTCCATAAAAGGGGCAATCGGTCACACACTTGGAGCTGCCGGCGGTATTGAAATCGCTCTTTGCGTAAAAATGCTCGAAAAAGAAATGATGCCCGGTACGTTTGGATTTCTTGATCCGGAAAAAGGCAGTGAAAAAATAATATGCCCGGATGCCCGACCCTTAACAGGCGATTTTATTTTGACAACAAATTCAGGTTTTGGCGGCACCAATGCCGCCATCATATTAAAAAAAACATGAATGAACGAAAAATGGAGGCATTTATAACCGGAATCGGCTGGGTATCAAAAGAATCCATGGGGCACACAAACCGCATTCAACCTTTTGACCAAAGTACAATATTACCTGAAATTAAGGGTAAAGACATCCTTGATCATCCCCACAAACCTTTTGGCCGGATGGATAGTTTTTCAAAACTCGGATTTGCCGCCATTGCGTTTGCCATGAATGATGCCGGGATTAAAAAAGATGAAAAAAAAAAGAATGTCAGCATGATTGCTTCAACAGTTACAGGATGTCTTGAAACAGATATAAACTTCCAGAAAACAATGTTAAAAAAATTGCCAAGCCCGGCTATATTTGCCTATACCCTTGCCACAAGTTTCCTGGGAGAAGCCTCGATATATTTCGGCCTGACCGGAGAAAGCTTTGTAATTAATGAAAAAGAAACAAATGGTCTGAAAGGACTCCTCATGGCACTTGAAATCATCAATTCAGGCGTATCAGATATTGTTCTCTGCGGTACATGCAACTCCGATATTAAGACAACCAATGCAGATTCCCGCTCAATCAGACCCGGTTCCCTTTTCTTTGTCATTGAAAAAGAATCCTTTCATTCCTATGGAATAGTTACATCGACCCTGCTTGAAAACTTTTATTATCAAAAGGACA
>JAGLNZ010000318.1 GCA_023139225.1 Desulfobacula sp.
CGGATCTGGTTTTAATGGATATTGGCCTTCCAATGATGACTGGTATAGAAGCCCTTGAAATCATAAAAGAAAAATATAATGACATCCCTGTCATTATGGTCACTGCCTATGAAGATATCAATATGGTGATCCAATCCATGAAAATCGGGGCATTTGATTTTATATTAAAGCCCATTAATCCCGATATTCTGGAACTTACCATTAAAAAAGCTATTTCATCAATTGCACTTATCAAAGAAGTCAAGATTCTTCAGGAAAAGTTTCTTCAGGATAACCAGCCTTGTTTTGTCGGGGCAAGCAAGAATATTGAGAATGTAATGGATTTCATTAATATGGTTTCAAAAAGTTCGGATACGCCGATTATGATTTTAGGGGAAACCGGTACCGGAAAAGAACTTATTGCAAAGGCCATCCATGCCAGAAGTCCTGTTTTTCAAGGTCCGTTTGTTCCTGTAAATTGTTCGGCATTCCCTGAGGACCTCATCGAATCCGAGCTGTTTGGATATGAATCCGGCGCTTTTTCCGGTGCAAACAAGCAGGGAAAGAAAGGCCTTATAGAAGAGGCAGACGGCGGCACGCTTTTTTTTGATGAGGTGGCTGATTTGAGCCTGGCCGGACAGGCAAAACTTTTGCGATTTTTAGAGAGCGGTGAATTTTATAAAGTTGGGGGAACAAAAAAATATCATGTCCGGACCCGGGTTGTTTCTGCAACAAATAAAAAGATTGAAGCGCTTGTTAAAAAAGAAAAATTCAGAAAAGATTTATATTTCAGGTTGTGTGTGGTAAAGGCCGAAATACCATCCTTAAATGAGAGAAAAGAAGATATCATTCCTCTTGCCAAGCATTTTCTGCATGAATTTAATAAAAAATTTTCAAAAACATTAAAAGGATTTTCCAAAGAAGCTGAAAAATATCTCTTATCCTATGAGTTCACAGGCAATGCCAGGGAACTAAAAAATATGATAGAACGGGCCGTACTCATTGCAAAAACCGACAAGCTTGAGCTTGAAGGGCTGGAAGGTTCATCAAATTTATTAAATGATACAGCCAAATTCAACACCATGCAACATCAGGGCCTGGGGCCTGAAGGAATAGATCTTGTAAAATTGCTTGAAAGCACAGAAAAAAAATTCATGAAACAAGCCCTGGTATTATCAAAAGGCAATGAAAGCAAAGCGGCAAGATTGTTAAATATGAACCATCACACCTTTAGATACCGATGGAAAAAGATGTCAAATAAATAATCCGGCATGATTTTTTATAATAAATTTGGATATATATGAATTATAAGACTATTGCAAATGTCCTTGGGAAATTATTGATTGTTGCCGGCATTTCCATGGTGTTTCCATTGATCTGTTCACTCTTTTACCAGGAAGACGACCTGTATGCGATTACCATTACCGGAATTCTCACTCTTGGTCTGGGGTATCCGTTGTGGTGGTTTTTCCGCAGGTATCAAGATTTAAACATCAAGGACGGTTTTTTTATCGCTTTTTTTGGATGGGTTATGATTTCTGCGGTTTCCGCCCTGCCTTTTATGATCCATGGATCGATTCCCTCTTTTACCGATGCTTTTTTCGAGATGATGTCCGGTTATACCACCACTGGAGCAACCATACTGACGGATATCGAAGTGGTCCCCCACGGATTGTTATTCTGGCGCAGCCAGACCCATTTGCTCGGCGGAATGGGGTTTTTAACATTAACCATAATCTTTTTGCCCCATGGGATGGGGGGGGTGCGTATATTCCGGGCTGAGTCGAGTCCCGGCCAGGTCATTACCAGGGAAAAATTCATCCCCCGCAACAGGGATACCATGATCTGGCTATGGGGAATCTATATAGGCCTGAACATACTGGAAACCCTTTTATTGTGTTTTGGAGGCATGTCAATTTTCGATTCACTGTGTCATTCCTTCGGAACAGTGTCAACCTCCGGCTACTCACCATATAATGCCAGTATCGGGCATTACAATAATGCCTACTTTGACTGGGTCATCATAGTTTTCATGTTTTTAGGCGGCATGACATTTATGCTCTTTTATCACATGGCACAGAGAAATTGGCACATCGTAAGAATCAATACTGAATTCCGCTGGTATGTGGGATTTGTTCTCTTTTTCTGTGCAATTGTGTCGTGGATTTTGTGGAAGGAGAATACGTATGGCCTGATGGATTCGATCCGTTACGCCACCTTCCAGGTCACCTCTATTTTGACGACCACGGGATTCACCACGGCTGATTATGAGCAATGGCCACAGGCAGCGCAGATGTTTCTCTATACCGTGTGCTTTATCGGTGCCTGTGCAGGATCGACCACCAGCGGGATCAAAATCGTTCATTATATCCTGATAATAAAATTCGGAGTTGCAGCCATCAAACGCACCTTTTTTAGTCCAATGTCAGTGGTATCGGTCCGTTTGAACCAGCGCCCGGTCGAATCTCAAATCATCCATATAGCTGTCTGCTATTTTATCGTTAATATTTTCATGATACTGGGCGGGGGATGTTTCATGACTTTGGTGGATCAAATGGATTATACTACAGCCATGAGTTCGGTGATCGCAGCACTGATGAACATTGGTCCCGGATTCGGCGGGGTGGGTCCGTCAAAAAATTACGCCTTTATTTCAGATGCCGGCAAATGGTTTTTATCCTGGAACATGCTTGTAGGCAGGCTGGAAATGTTTTCAGCACTGGTTATATTTTACCCGTCTTTCTGGAAGAAATAAATAGTGTCGGTCGGTCACCAAATACGTTCAGGCTAGAAATAATTTCTGGACATCTTTCAAGTGCTGTGACATGCAGACTACGATTACACGGTCATTACTTTGAATGTGTGTGTCCCCGACGGCTATCTGCCATACGTTGTCTCTATGGATGCCCCCTATCATAATTTTTCCATTGTAATAAGAATCCAGTTTGGAAAGAGGCTTACGGGTGATCGGTGAGTTTGGGGCGGCAACAATTTCTACCATTTCAGCATCAAAACCATGCAGATGAGCAACGGAAAGCAGCTCACCCCGGCGAATAAATTTCAGGATTTTGTTGCCGGCCAGTATTTTTTTGTTCAAAGCAAGATCTGATCCCATTGTCGTGGCCAGCACCACATAATCTTCTTTGTTAACCAATGCAATACATTTGCTCTGTTTGCTGCGTTTATGGGTGCTTTGTGAGGTCATCAGGTGTTTGGCCAGCACGCAGCTCATGATATTGGTTTCGTTTTCGCCGGTGGCGGTAATAAAGGTGTCCATTTCCAGCAATCCTGCTGAAATCAGCACGTCTGAATCTGATCCGTCACCGTGTAACACTTCTGCGTTCTTTAGTTCAAAGGAGAGCTCCTTGGCCAGGGGTTCATCTTTCTCGATGAGTCTGACCTTGACTGTTTTGCCTAACAGCTCAGCCAGACGGCGTCCCACAAGTCCCCCTCCTATAATCATAACCCTGTGGCGTTTTTGCTGTTCAACACCGGTCAGGCTCATCAATCCGCTCAGGTTTTCATGGCCGGCCATAAAAAAGGCTTGATCCTGCGGCAATAGTTTATCCTCTCCGCTGGGGATCAGCGTGGTGATCCCGCGTGCAATGGCAACTACCCGGAATGCAAATTTATTATATTCTTGAGAAATATCTTTCAGCTTCTTGTTAGCCAATGGTGATTTTTCATGAATACGAGTGGCCATGGCCTGTATTTGCCCCTTGGCTACTGCAATGATGTCGTTTCCGGCCCTAAGCTTAATCAGTCTGAAAATTTCCTGTGCAACCAGCTCTTCCGGGTGGATGATCAGATCGATTTTAAGATCCCTGGCATTGAGGATGGAATTTTCATTCCCGAATTCTCTGGAGCGCACCCGGGCTATCTTGAGTGGAATACCAAAGCGGTCTCCAATCAAGCAACTCATCATATTCACGGCATCATTGTTGGTGACTGAGATGAGATAATCCATTTTTTCGGCACCGGCTTCGCGCCAGCATTCGATGCTCATGGCATTGCCCTGGATCAGACGGGCATCTATATCACCATCAGCATGGCGAATCAATCCATTATCCTGCTCAATAACGGTGATGGCATAACCTTCATGAACGAGGCGCTTGGCCAGGTAATAGCCCACACCCCCTAGCCCGAGAATCAGGATGCTTGTCGATTTTGCCGGTTTGTTTCCATTCATATATAAAACGGTTCCCACTGTCCATCATTTGAAAGGTCAAGCCATATCTGAAAGACGGATTAAACCTGACAGCAAAAGCCAAAATATCCATGGCACAGATAGGCTCTCAAGCGGATTAATTGCACCTTGACCTCAGATCACGGCGACTATAATCAAATACTAGAAGCACCTGTTTTTGTCAACCTCATCGGTGGGATGAGCCAGAGTCATCTCAAGTAGAATTAAAAACTAGTCTTTTCTATCCAATTCTTCCTTAACGGCAACTCCTATTTTTTCCATTGTATAAGGCTTTTTTATATATTTTCCTGCACCAAGTCTTTGAGTTTCCTTGACCCGGTTTGTTTCAGAAAATCCACTTGCAATTATTGCTTTCTGGCCGGGATGTAATTCAAGTATCTTTTTATATGTCTCAAGCCCGTCAATTCCAGGATCCATTATCATATCCAATATCAAAAGATCCACAAAATTATTTTTCATGTAATCAATTGCTTCCTTGCCGCTTGAAACTGATGTGGCAGAGTACCCCAGTTTCTTTAGTATCCGGGATGCAATATCA
>JAGLNZ010000319.1 GCA_023139225.1 Desulfobacula sp.
CAATACTGCTTCGAAGTTCTTCCAGATATTCATGATCACACTGGCGCTCCAGAGTTCTTTCATCAATCTTTTTTTCGTCACCCTTATTAATAAAATACATCCTTAAAGCAGACGCCAGCACTTCTACTTCCTTTTTACCGCCCGCTTCACAAACCGTCACACACTCGTTACACCCGAGTATCAGTATCCGGTTATAATCTTTTACTTCATCAATGATCTCTTCAATGGGTTTTTTCTCTGCGATTATCATAAGCCAACCTCATATTAAGCTGTTAATTATATTTAATGCTTACGCTGCATTTTTTTTATTCTGTCTTGCCACCCGGATGGGGCTCGGGCCTAAATTTCTGATTATATTATCCATTTCAATGGAATACTGAGCAAACAATGGGCCATCGCCAGCTGAAAGATTGAACATTTTCACACGCTCTCCTCCCACGCCGATCTTATCAAGAAGAATAGCTGCCTGTTCAACTCGTTTTCTGGCCCTGAAATTCCCCTCATTATAGTGGCAATCCCCTTCCATACAACCGACAACATACACGCCGTCAGCGCCTTTTTCAAAGGCTCTCAAAATATGAATAACATCAACCCTTCCAGTACAGGGGACTCGAATAATCCTAAAATTTGTCGGAATCTTCATTCTCATGGAACCTGCCAGGTCCGCAGCTGAATATCCTCAGTAATTACAGCAGAATGCCAGAATTACAGGTTGAAAATCATTTTTCATATTACCCCCTCCAGCAAAGAATCCACCTTGCTGAGCAATTGTTCATCTTCATACCAATTAAATTTTATTGTTTTAGCAGGACATTCGGATGCACACACACCACATCCCTGACAAAGGGCCGGATCAATGTAACTGACACCCATTTCATTTATGACCGGCACATTATATGGGCAAGACCTGACGCAAACAAGACAGGATGCACAATTTTCCTGTATTACTTCGGCGGTCACTGCAGACAGGGTCAGGTATTCCTGGGAAAGGAATGTTGTTGCCCTTGAAGCTGCCGCCATTGCCTGGGCAATGGTTTCTGAAATCAATTTTGGTCCGTGTGCGGTACCGCAGATAAAAACACCTTCAGTGAGCGCTTCAACCGGTTTAAGTTTCACATGGGCTTCCATAAAAAAACCTTCGGGATTCCTATTGGCCTTAATAATGGTTGACAGCTCTTCCGTATCTGCCGCCGTGACACCTGCGCTCAACACAACAAGATCTGCACTGGCTTCTATTTTCTGTCCCAGAACGTGATCGGTAAAACTCACCATCATTTTACCGTTTTCGCCATTGGCTACCTCCGGCTGATTTTCAGGATCAAACCGTGAAAAAATCACGCCAAGATTTCTTGCCTTTGTGTAATATTCTTCAAGCATGGAATACATTCTCATATCCCTGTAAAGAATGAACACATCCGTATCTGCATTTTGTTCTTTCAAAGAGATGGCATTCTTGACTGCACTCTGGCAGCAGATTCGAGAACAATTCGGGTTCTCTTCGTTTCTTGATCCCACACATTGAATCATGACGACACGGTCAAGATCCCCAGCCTTATTCTCCTCAATCATATCGGTAAATTCCATCTGGGTGACAACCGCTTCGCTTTCATTATAAAGGAATTCTTTGGGCTGGTATTCCGTTGCACCGGTTGCAACAATCATGACACCGTGGTCAATTTTTCTTTCTTCCATTGATGTACCTACAAGGACGGTGGTTTTAAAGTTACCTTTATATCCTCCAAATCCAACAATCAACGTCTGCTTAAGTACATCTATCTTGTCATGATTCTCAATCGCTGAAACAAGGTCTTTCACATAGGCTCGGATATCATCGCCTTCAATGGTATGGTGCAATTTGTTTCCAAGGCCGCCAAGGCTGTTTTCCTTTTCAACCAGAGTAACTTTATAGCCTTGATCAGCTAATACTTTGGCAGCATTCATACCTGCAATACCGCCGCCGATAACAAGGGCCTTGTCAATCACTGTGATCTGTTTATCATGAAGCGGTCTTAAGGTTGCGACCCTTGCCACAGCCATTCGAACCAGATCCTTGGCTTTTTCAGTTGCTTTTTGGGGTTCATGAAAATGCATCCATGAGCCCTGGTTTCTAATATTTGCCATTTCAAAAAGGTATTTATTTAAACCGGCCTCCTCTAAGGTATCCATGAAAATACCTTCATGGGTTTTAGGAGTACAGGATGCCACCACCACACGATTGAGTTGATGCTCATCAATGAGTTCTTTAATGCTGACCTGGGTATCCTGAGAACAGGTAAAAAGGTTTTCACCGGTATAAACAACATTGGGAAGGGTTTTGGCATAATTTTCAACACCCTCAACATCAATCACCCCGGCAATATTAATGCCGCACCTGCAGACAAAGACCCCAATTCTGGGCTCTTCTCCCAAGACATCTCTTTCTTCCGGCATGCTAAGTATTTTTGTACGGGTATGACGCACCGGAGCCAGCTTTATTCCTGCTGCTGCTGCAGAACCGCTTGCTTCCGTCACAGAGGAAGCAATATCCTTGGGACCCTGAAAAGAGCCTGATACATACACTCCGGGACGGGATGTCTGCAATGGGTTGAATGTAGGAGTTTTTACAAAATTATACTTATCCAGATCAACACCAATCCTGTTGGCAAGCTCAATGCTCTCTTGCGGGATCTCAAGGCCCACGGAAAGAATGACCATATCAAAAACTTCCTGGTGCATTTTGCCTTGTTCATCGGCATATTTAAGAACCAGATCGTCTGTTCCAGGATTTTGTACCACAGAATGAATTCTTGATTTTACAAACCTTACACCGTCCTGTTCTGCCGCCCTGTTATAATATTTTTCATAATCCTTGCCAAAACTGCGCATATCCATATTAAATATGGCCGCATCCAGTTCCTTCTCGGAATGCTCTTTTGCAATCATGGCATCTTTAATGGCATACATGCAGCAGACCGATGAACAATAACCATTACCGCATTTATTGGTATCCCGTGAGCCAATACACTGGAGAAAAGCAATCTTTTCAGGTTCTTTTTCATCGGAAGGCCGGGCAAGATGTCCCAGAGTCGGACCACCGGCACTTAAAATTCTTTCAAACTCAAGAGATGTCATAACATTGGCAGATCTCTTGTACATATAAATATCATCAAGCCCTGAAGGATCATAGGCTTTGGCACCACTTGCCAGTATGAGTGATCCCACATTCAGATCTCTTATCTTTGGCTGTTCCTCATGATTAATTGCCCCTGCAAGACAGGCATCCACACACTGGTAGCATTCCGAACAGATTCCACAGGAAAGACAGCGGGCCGCTTCTCTTTCAATGGCTTCTCTGGCAAGGTTCAAGGTCACTTCCTTAAAATTGCCTTCCCGTTCATCAACACTGATTTTATCAGGTTTGACCCGTTCAAGTCTGGGTACATTATTAATATCGGGTTTTTCATAATCCCAGGACTTTTCCCGGCCTTCTTTCAAATCTTCACCATTGATGAACCTTTGCATACTTTCGGCTGCTTCTTTACCACTGGCTACGGCATCCACAACCGATTTAGGCCCGTAAAAAGCATCACCGCCTGCAAACACCCAGTCGATGGGAGTCTGCAAGGTCACAGGGTCTGCCTCAAGCCCACCGGGCGGGGTTAAAGCAATGCCTTCTTTATCAGCAAAATCCAGTTCACCCATCTGACCGATGGCCACAATGACGGTATCTATTTCATAAGCCGTTAATTTGCAGTCATCATATTGGGGATTGAACCTGC
>JAGLNZ010000032.1 GCA_023139225.1 Desulfobacula sp.
AAAAAACACTGGATCTTTTATCTTCAAAAAAAGAAGAACAGCCCCTGTCGGTTCAATTATTCGGGTCAGATCCTGACACCATGGCAAAAGGTGCAAAATTTGTACAGGACCTGAAGGTTGCCGCCATGATTGATATAAATTTCGGATGCAGTGTAAAAAAAGTTGTAAAACAGGGGGCCGGGGTTGCATTGATGAAAGAACCTGAAACAAGTAAAATAATATTAACAGCCGTCCGAAAGGCAATTGACCTGCCCCTGACAATAAAAGTGCGGTCCGGATGGGATCATTCAGGCCAACAAGCGTTAGAGATTGCACACATTGCACAGGATGCAGGAGTAGATGCCATTATCATGCACCCCAGAACCGCAGGCCAGGGATTTAAAGGTAAGGCAGACTGGGATTTAATTAAAAAATTAAAACAGGATTTATCTATTCCTGTTATTGGCAATGGCGACATTAACCGTGTTGAAGATGCCCAAGAGATGATCAGGCTAACCAAGTGTGATGCCGTCATGGTTGGGCGTGGGGCAATGAAAAATCCGTTTATCCTTTCCCAGATTGATAATTTTCTCGAGACCGGATCTTATCAAACCCCGTCAAATCACGAAATTTTTAAAGCAATGGAACATTTGACTGATATGTATGTGGCTTATTTTGGGGAAAAGCCTGCCTGCAAAATGCTCAGGGGCAGGCTTTCATGGTTTGTTAAAGGAATGCCGGGGTGTTCCGCTTTCAGAAGAAACCTGTCCAATATCAATTCAAAGAACCAGGCAATAACACTTATCAAAGAATTTGAAACAGGTATTGCCTAAACTTTTTTATTCTTTCTCAAATGCCGCTGTTGCTATGGAACTGATTCCTCCCCTGGGGGTAAATTCACCCGTGACTTCCATTTTTAAAGGCTTTAAAACCTGAACCAGGTCATCAAGGATCTTGTTAACCACATGTTCATAAAACATACCGACATTTCTAAATTGCAACAGGTAGTATTTTAATGATTTAAGTTCAACAATGGTCTCATCAGGCCGGTACTTAATTGTGATGCAACCGTTATCCGGCAGGCCTGTCATTGGACATACCGAGGTATATTCCGGCTGCTTTATGATGATATCAATACTTCGTTTGGATTTATACGCGTATTCTATGGGCTGTAAAAGATCAGTCTTTACAATACCCGGGTCCTCAATTTTGTAATGGGTCTCGTAACTTTTATTTTCAATCATGCTTATTTTATCCTTATTATTCATAAAAATTCTTAAATATTAAATTTTATCATAAAGAAAATCATGTTTCAAACGAATAAAACAGCGAAAAGGCGCATCCATGTCGCCATTTGAAAAATCGTAAAAAATACTTGACAAAATTTTAAAAAAAAAGCATAAATACCAAACCGAAATAGATGCTGACATTTAAAGAACGTTTCCTAACTTTCTTTAAAAATCAATGAGTTGAAAAATTCAAGCACTTTAGTCAAATCTGGGAACACCATTTTTGGCATTATTAAATACTCCTAAGGAGGATATAAACTAAATGAACGATTTTCTACAAAGCCTTCGTAATGGCCAGGCTGAAAAACAGCGCACCCCCAAAACGCGCAAAAACTTTGATAATTCTTACCATTATACCAGCACCCCCAGGTTTCATTCTTATGGTGGATACCAGAACAACAGAAACCAGCACATGAAAAGACCACCGGCTCAACATCAGGCCGGGAACCAGCTTCCAATGGATGAGACTGCAACAACATCCATGCTGGCAGAAGCCATTGAAACCCTAAGCAGCCATATTGAAACCCTGGCAAAAAATCAGGATTACCTGATAAATGCCCAGGAAAAAACTGCAGACATGTTAGAACGTCAGGCCATTGCCATTGAAAGAATTGTAGATCACTTAAATATCGCGCCCAGACAGGAACCAGAACCCCAGCCGACACCTGAAAAAGATACTATCTCTAAAAAAGCTTTTAAACACCATTATGTAACCCCGCAAAAACCGGAATCCGACATTATTGAACCCGACATCACTGAACCTGTTGAAACTCCTGTTGAAAATATCGAGCCACCCAAACCGGTTATTCGAAGAAGAAAAAAAGTGGTGGCAAAAAAGACTGAAGTAACTGCTTCAACTACTGATAACAAACTTCTCAGCCGAGAGACCGTCATGGATATCATTCATAGTATGAGGGATGATGGTGCCACATTTGACCAAGTTGCAAGCCGTTTAATTGAACTGGGTCAGCCAACATTCTCCGGTCGCGGCGAATGGCATGCCCAGACCATTCACAGGCTTTGCAATAAAAAATAAGCCTATCTTTATCTTAGTGCCCGACCAAAAACCGTCAATTTTTCCGGTTACTGCGTCGGGCACAAATTTATAAATTTCAGATATTCCGCTGGAGCCTCTCTTCAGGATGTGCTGTATATATATT
>JAGLNZ010000320.1 GCA_023139225.1 Desulfobacula sp.
GACCCGTTATATTGTGACCATCAATATTAACTCTATGATATTTTAAAATAAGGTCATGCAGCTTTTAAACACAAAATTTCATATCCCTAAAATCAATAAAGGCACCATTGTCCCAAGAAAAAACCTTTTAAAGAAACTGGAAAATGCCATAAACAGCAGGCTTGTCCTTATCCAGGCACCGGCAGGCTTTGGAAAAACCACGCTTTTATCCCACTGGATTTACGGCAAACAATTTAAGGGTGATACCTGCTGGCTGTCCCTTGACAAAAGGGACAATCACCCGTTGATATTCTGGAGCTATGTCATTGAAGCATTCAATCATAGGATTCCGGGAATCTGTGGCAAGGCCGCCCTGCAGCTTCAATCCGTACAAGATCAAGGCATTGAAGATATTCTCATTTCAATGATTAATGACATTGAAAAATATGGCAACCCTCTTGTCCTGGTTCTTGATGATTATCATCTGATCAGCAACGAGATGATCCGCGACGGATTAAACTTTTTCATCGACCACCCCATTGATAATCTTCTTATTATTATCAGCACACGCAAAAAACCGGCCCTGGGGCTTTCAAGGGTACAGGTGTCCGGTCGTCTTTTAGAAATCAGGGAAGCACAATTAAAATTTTCTAAACCTGAAATGATGCAATACATTAATAATTTTACAGATATTGCCCTGACAAATAAAGAATCAAAACTCATTTACAGCAAAACCGAGGGATGGGTGGCGGCCATCAAACTTGCCATCATGTCGTTAAACGGAGGGGATAAATTTTGTGTGGATAATTTGTTAACAAATGATAAATTTATTCAAAATTACCTGATGGAAGAAGTTTTCACAACTCTGCCGGAAAACATAAAGACTTTTATAGTGAATATCAGTATTCCGGACCGATTGAATCTTTTTTTATGTGAATATCTAACCAATGATCCTGAAACCGGCTCCCATATCCAATACCTGAACCGGCACCAGTTATTTCTTATCCCTCTGGATGATACAAACCACTGGTTTCGCTTTCATCATCTTTTCCATGATTTTTTACGATCAATCCCGGCAATAAGGGGCGGCAAGGATCAACAATCCATCCGGAATCTTCACCTCAAAGCCTTTGAATGGTTTGCAAAAAACAATTTTTTTGAAGAAGCATTTACCCATGCTCTTAAAGCAAAAAGGCCGGATCTGGCAGCCCGTATTTTTGCCCGGAACATATCTATTCTGTTCGGTGAAGGCGGAGAGCACTCATTGAAGCCGTATTTTAAACAGCTTACCACCAATGATGTCATGTCTGTCCCTGTTCTGGCCTGTTACTATTTTGGGATTAAAATGTACAGCGGTCATTTTGAAACCTTAGAAGAGATGAAGATACTGCTGAATAAAGGGTTTGACAAAGAAAGTTCACAGATACTTGAAGGGTTCTATATTTCCTTTGTTGCCTACAAATCTTTTTATATAGCAGGGGATCTTTTAGATACGATAAAAAAATGTAATACCGCACTTGGACTGATCCCTGAAGAACATGGTTCCATGCGCCGGATGCTGGAATATATGCAGACCATCAGTTACCGCTATTTAGGAAAAATCAAACCGGCATTAGAACTTTCAAGGCCCAATGAAACAGATGATCTGCTTATGTCTACCTTAACTGCCATGAACCGGGCCGGGCTGGATATGGAACTTGGTCATCTGAGAAGTGCCCGCCGCATGATCACTCAAAAAATTGATCTGGTTGAAAACATTTTTAACACCTGTGTCCCACCGATATACGGATTCCTTTATGTTAACATGGGCATTATTTTAAGGGAGGAAAACACCCTGAAAGAATCCAAAAAAATGTTCACCAAAGGCATAAGCATTCTCAAAAACACAGGGTTTACAGAGCTGATTATTATCTCGTACTATGAATACGCAAACATGCTGACATGCTTTTATCAATTTGATCAGGCCCATCATGCCATTGATACTGCCATCAAACTTGCAAAACAAAGCTTTTCCTGGATTGAAAATATGCTGGCAGCTCAAAAACAAAAAATCTGGCTGAAAGAGAATAAACTTTCGTTGATTAAGCCATGGGCAGACTCCTACAGTGTTCACGATGATATCCGGGTTTTATTTATAAACAGTTATGAGTTTCTTATTCTTACGAGGTATTTAATTAAAACCGGTAATTTTCAATCCGCTCTTCTCATTCTTGGAAACATGATACAACAGGATCAAAAAGACCATCGAAACGGAAGGCTTTTGGAATGTTATATCCTCAAGGCCAAAGCCTTGTATCTCATGGGGAAAATAGATGCGGCCATGATTTTATTGCAAACTGCATTTGAGCTTTCCAGAAACGAGGGCCATGTGTTGGTTTACACAGATGAAATGGAAAGTATGGAACCTCTTTACCAACTGTGCCATGAAAAAAAAATCCTTCCCGAATACCTTTATCCGCACTTGGATATTTTTAAAAAAAGATCAAAAGAAAATCAATCAAAGCAACTTATTGTCAACAATTTTCAAGAAAAATTCAATGCGCGTGAGCTGGATATTTTAAAATTGTTTAAGGCTGGTTTATCCAACAAGGAAGCCGCAGGCAAACTTTGCATTTCTGTTAACACTGTTCGATGGTATGCTGGCAGAATCTTTGCAAAATTAGATGTTAAAAGAAGGGGGCAGGCTGTTTCAAAAGCCTTGGAGTTAAATCTTCTTTAACAGATAGCCGCAAAGATGATTCTCATATTTTTCAGGTTTGGAAAATCTCTTTATCCCGCTCGCTGAGCATAAAGTTTTCCAGGTTGACTTCTTCAACCCCTCCTATGGTTTCCCGAATATGTAAAAAATCATCAAAATGCTCCATAAATATATCAGTGATCAAAGGATCAAAATGCCTGTCCCTTTCATTCCTGATTATATCAAGAGCCATCTCGGGTGGATAGGGGTCTTTATAAGGGCGCCTGGATGTCAGGGCGTCAAAGGTATCTGCAATGGCCACAATTCTGCCGGAAATCGGAATATCCTCTCCTGACAACTGTTTCGGGTACCCATGACCATTATATTTTTCATGGTGGCACAATGCGATTTCTTTGGCCATTTTTAATATCCCGGATTTTGACCGGGATAAAAGTTTTGCACCGATGGTGGTATGAGTTTTCATTATCCCAAACTCTTTCCGGGTGAGTTTGCCTGGTTTTAACATGATTTTATCCGGAATCCCTATCTTGCCGACATCATGCATGGGGGCAGTATAGTAAATGTTTTCAATTTTTTTATAGGGCAAACCAAGTTTTTGAGCCATCAACCGGCTGTATTCCCCTATTCTTACGATATGATCGCCGGTATCCTCATCCTTGAATTCCGAGGCCATGACCAGGCGATGGATGGAATCTATATACGCCTGTTTAAGTTCTTCATGTGAATCTTTGGCTTCTTTTTTCAGACGCCGTTCCTTTAACACACGATTTACCCTTAAAATAAGTTCCTGAACAGAAAACGGTTTCTCAACAAAATCACTGGCGCCCAGATTGATCATCTCATCATAGTGATAGCTCTTCACTTTTCCCGTCATGACAATCACATCGGATAAATAGGTTTCAAGTATCTTCTGGGAAAGCTCAATCCCGCTCATGCCCGGCATATCAATATCAGTTATCACCACATCAAAATATGTTTGTGACATTGCCAGCAATGCCTGCTCACCGTCTTCCGTCACTTTGCAGTCATATCCGGCTGTTTTCATGGCTTTTTCAAACAAAAGCCGGATACTGGGTTCATCATCAACAATTAGAATGCTTGACTTTTTGGGGCCTTTATTTTTTATATCATTCATTATGGCACGCCTTGACGAAATGAAACGAATCGGATGGTTATTTTTAAATTAAATTTTGATAAAATAGGCCGTTAATGTCAAGAAAAAAACGTTTTATTCATTTTTCCATCCTTTTGGATGGTGACATTCTTTATTATTTATCCTACAAAAGAATATAATAATAAATTATTAAATTTTCAGGAGCGGCACATGGGACAAACCCTGGCTAAAATAAATGCATTCTTTGAAACCTTGCCGGACAGACTCCGGCAAAACAGAAAATGGGTGTTGATTTTTTTTGTTCTGGCAACCGGTTTTCTTTGCTTTGGCATTAAAAATGTTGTGATTGACGAATCTTTGAACGCCTATTTTCATAAGGATGATCCGGTTAAAAAGGCTTATGATAAATTTCGAAGTATTTTCGGAGGAGATGAATATGTCTATATTGTCTATCGGGCAAAAGATAAAGATATCTTTTCCGACCCGTCATTGGCCGCTTTAAAAAAACTTCACAATGAGCTTGCAAATTATCGTCTTAATCTTGATCCCGGCGAGCCGTCAGCCCTGGACCATATTGATGAAGTCAAAAGCCTGATCAATGTCAAATACATGGAAGCAAAGGATAATACTCTTTATTCAAGGAATTTTATCGGCGACCGCCTGCCAGTGAACACCAGCCAAAAAGAACGTTTAAGACAAAAAGCATTGAACCATCCGGATTATCCTCAAATATATTTGTCCCAAAACTGTGAGTACGGCGGAATCGTCATCCGCACTGACTTTAATGCAGAATCTCAACCGCTTTCTATAATAGTTGGAAATGAACCCACCACCAAAAATAGTTTTGATGATGATGAAGAGATTTTTTTTGAAGAATCCGAAACCGTTGAAACCGTTTTTGATGAAAACATGGCCCAAGAGATCGGGCAGAGCGATATCAGAGAATACCCTTTGTTTATGAAAGAGATCAGGGCTATTCTTGCCGGCCCGGAATATACCGCACATTTTGAATTTTATCCTGTTGGAAATCCTGTATTAATGGATTTTTTTACCACTGCGGTTATTGAGGATATGGGGCGGCTGATGTCATTGGTGCTTTTACTCATCACTATCATACTCTGGCTGCTTTTCAGGTCTTTTTGTGCTGTGCTCTGGCCGGTGCTCATTGTGCTTTTCACCATCATATGGATTCTCGGGCTTGTGGGATGGACCAATATCCCCATGTCTGCCATGCTCCAGGTAATTATCTTCCTTGCCTTGTCCGTGGGTGTTGCGGATTCCGTCCATATTCTTTCAGGATACCTGTTTTTCAGAAATAAAAACCTTGATCACAAAAAAGCCCTTGGAGCTGTCATGAAAAAATCAGGCCTGGCTTGCTTGCTGACTAGTCTGACGACGGCCATCGGGCTTCTTTCCCTGGTTCTGGTACCTTTAAAGCCGATCTCGCTCTTTGGTATTTTTGCCGCCATATCGGTCCTATTTGCCTTTGTTTTTACCATGATACTCCTGCCTTTGATGCTGGATCTCTGGAGCCCTGTTTCCAAAAAGAAAAAAATAGAAAAAGATCATTTTGTTTTAAAAATCATTAAAAAAATAGAAAAAATCGGCATCTCAAATTCATATATCACCATCCTGGTCTTTTCGGGTGCAGCCGTGTTCATGCTTTTTGGATTAATGCAGCTTAAGGTGGATTCCGATTTCGTTGAAATCATAAAAAAAGGATTCCCCTTAAGGGATGCTTACGCCATTGTCGATGACCATATGGGAGGCACCGGTAATATGGAAATAATGGTGGACTTTAAAAAAGAAGATGCGCTTAAAGACCCTGATGTCCTTTTTGCAATGGAATCTTTACAGCTTTTCATGGAAAAGGATGAAAACAATCGTGTGGTCAAAACCATGTCCCTTGTCAATGTGGTCAAAGATTCATTTAAAGCCCTTAATGATGATAATCCTGACAAATATATCATTCCTTCAAATCCGGCTGTTTTAAGACAGGTATTGTTCCTGTTTGAAAATGCCAACCCAAAGGACAGGAACAGGCTGGTGTCAGATGATTATTCAAGGGCAAGAATCGGTTTGAACTCCATAAATGTGGGCTCCATTGAAGCCTTGCAAATTATGGAAAACATCCAGGCATTTATTGATAAGCGATTTTTGGGCCTCAAACAGACATACCCGGACCTGGACATTACATTAACCGGTAACATGGCGCTTTTAGCCATTATGCTCGATTACATTGCCTGGGCACAGATAAAAAGCTTTGGTCTTGCACTGGTGGTGATTTCCATTATTCTTTTCATGGTGCTTGGATCTTCAAAAGCAGGACTTGTGGCACTTGCGCCCAATCTGTTTCCCATCCTGACCACCTTTGGGCTGATGGGATTTTTTAAAATCCCTCTGGATGCGGATACTCTCCTTGTGGCCCCGATTATCATCGGGCTTGCCGTTGATGATACCATCCATTTTTTGACCCACTTCAGGATTGAAATGGAAAAGTCCAAAGATATTACAATTGCTGCTATTAAGTCCATCAGGGAAGCCGGTCAGGCCATCTCGTTTACATCATTGATTTTATCTGCCGGATTCCTGGTTTTCATACTCTCCTTTCACAACGGCCTGAGCAATTTTGGTATCTTTGCAGCCATCGCAATTATGACAGCGCTGATGTGTGATCTGTTTTTGCTGCCGGCCTTATGCAAGGTATTGAATGTAAACTTTCAACGAAACATTAAGAGGTAAAAAAATGAAACAGGCATATATACTATTCATTGTTTTAACAGTTTTCATTTCAAGCAGTCATGCCAATGAGGCCAGAGATATCATTCAAAAGGTCCTTGACCGGGATGACGGAACCACAGAGATCGGACGGGTCAAACTGTCCACCTGTGCCGTGATAAAAAAAGGGAATAAAATTGTCTGCAAATCAACGCCGAGAATAAAAATCATGGATATGATCAGAAAAGATTACGGGCCCAATGAAAAAGATCATAAAACCGTCACCATCATTATGGAACCGGCCGGGGAAAAAGGGATTGGTTTTTTACAATACGATTATGAACAAAAAAACAAAGAGACTGACCAGTGGCTCTATCTTTCAGCACTTGGCAAAGTCAAAAGGATTGTGTCCGGGAATGAAAACGAGCCGAAAACCGGCAGTTTCTTTGGTTCGGAACTCAGCTATGAAGACATGGAAAAACGGCATATTGATGATTATACCTATCAACTTTTAGGCCGGGAAACCTATGCCAAAAGGCCCTGCTTTGTCATTGAAACCGTACCGGTTAAGGATAGAGCGGCAAAGAGCAATTATTCAAAGTCCCTTGACTGGGTGGATCAAGAAAGAAATATGATCTTAAAATCCATCCTCTTTAACAGGCAGGGGAAAAAATATAAAAAAATCTATTTTGGAAAAATTAAAGAAGTAAACAGTATTTTAGTTCCCATGCAGATTGCGGTTCTTAATCTTGAAACAGGCCGCAGGACATTGCTGTCCTATGTCAATATTGCATTAAATATAAATATTGATGACGCTTTTTTAACACAGCGGACTTTGACGGATGGAGCCTTCAGGGAAAGCCGTCTGAAAAAATACCAGGCAGCCTATTGATTTTGGGATTTGATATTTAATATGATTTATACTGCAGATAACCATTTTTTTTTAAGGCAGTTTTTTTTCCTGATAATCTGTCTTACCTGCCTTATCATTATGAATGTTTCCCTAAGTCACTCCCAAAGCCTGTTTGATACGGATGATGAGGATATCCTTTTTGAAGAAGAGGCTGCCGCTGCTGTATCGGATAGCGAACAAAAAAAAAATTCAACCTTTACTTTGGGGTATCACTTTTCCCATGGGACAGATGGTGAACCTAAAATTATTGACAATTCATTTTATCTGCGCCTTGAATATGAAAGTCTTTTTTCCGACAGCCTTTTTTTTAAATTTGACGGTAAAGGCAATCTTCACACGAAAACCGATCACAGGGCTGATGCAAAAAACAAAAGTGTGTTTTTTAACGGCAGTGTCAGGGAAGCCTTTTTTCAGGCAGGATATGAAAAATTCAGTCTGAAAATCGGAAATCAGATCAATATATGGGGAAAAGCAGACACAACAACCATCACGGACGTGGTATCGCCACGAGACAATTCCCAATTTATCTTTACCAGGCTGGAAGACGCAAGGTTGGGCCAACTGATGGTTTCAAGCAATATTTACATCAATGATACAACTGCTTCAGTATTTATAAACCCCCTGCCAGAAACAGATAAAGAGCCGGATACGAATTCCAGGTATGACCGGCCCCTTGCCGGATCCAATCTTTTTTCAGTCAAACATGACAAGCCTGAATTTGGTGACTTTGAATATGGCATAAAAGTTGATACAAGCTTTTCAAAAACAGATTTCTCCGTTATGGCGGGTCGTTTTTATTCAAATGCCGCACTTTATGACCATAAAGGTTATTATGAAAATTCAAAACCGGTTATAGAGAAAACCTATCCTGATTATATAATGGCGGGCGCGGCTCTTGAGCATGCATGGCAAAGCTTCTTATTCAAGCTGGAACTTTGTTTTAAAAATAAATTGCCGCTTCAGGGAATAGATGCTGACAACCTTTACGTCTTTGAAAAAAAAGACGTTCTCGATTCCGCCTTTGGGATCGAATATAATGCAAATAATAAATATCAAATGAGTTTTGAGCTTTCCAACCGTTATATCTTTTCCGATATTTCCCGATTACTGCCGGGCACAGATAAAAACAGCTCTTCATTTTACACTGTATTTACAAAAAATTTCTTAAACCAGACCCTGAATTTTGAATATATATTTTACTATCATATTCAGGAACAAAACCAATTCCATATTTTCCGCCTCACTTATGATCTGACCGACAACGCGGAAATTCAGGCAGAATACGCCTGTTTTAATGCCAAGGATGAAAGCAGCCTGATGTGGCTCTATCGCAACGAAGATCGCATCAGTTTTGAAATCAAATATTTTTTCTAAATCATTATTCCATTTACAACTTTTTTTTGTTTATCAATCTGCCTTTAAATGGTATGCTTCATAAATATTTAATCGATAACCCCTTTGCAGTTTTTTTTCGTAATTCTTTTCAAACCTTTAATCGTTAAGTTACAGGGGCGGCATGTTTTTTCCCAAAAAACTTCAAATATTTCTTTTATTGCTTTGTATGGTACTAGGTTTTGTTTCCTTATTGAATGCCCAGACCATTAAATATATCGGGTCACCCACGCTTAATCCTTTTATCCGGACTGCTGCAAGAATCTACAAGGATGCCTCATTTGAAATCATTACAAAATCCAACTCCCATAAAATCCTTATATCAGATATGTCGGAAAGGGCTGACATTCTGGGAATGGCAGATGATGTCGATCCTGAATTTATCTTACTTGGTGCAAAAAAATATCTTATTGGAAAAGAGGCCATAGGGGTTTGGGTAAATAAAAATAATCCAATTTCAAATCTTTCATTTGGCCAGCTTGCAGCGATCTACACAGGTGAAATAACACATTGGCAGGATCTTGGTTCCTACAACCAGCCGATCCATATCTACATTATTAACCCTCATTCGCCATGTAAACAGGTTTTTGAAAAAATCGTTTTAAAATCAGCAAGATATAATGACAAATATCTTCATACCGTCAAGCCTGATCCATCTGTTTTAAAAAAAATCGGTGAAGATCCCGGGGGACTTGGATTTTTCAGTCTGTCAGAAGGCTTGGGCCATAAAAGCCGTCATCTTGTCAAAACAGTGTTTATCAATGGTCAGGCCGCATCCAATAATAACTTTGATTACCCCATTACGCGGCCTTTATACTTTGTAACCATTGCAGAACCCTGGGGTAAAGAAATTAAATTCATTAACTGGATTTTATCCGACCAGGGCCAGAAAATAGTTAAAAAATTTTTCATCGGGCATTCACCCAGCCCTGTCCTTTTTTCTGAGTAAATTATGAAATATCGGGATTGAGCGTCCATTTTATGAACCAGGTTTCATCTTCATAATCAAGGCAAACAATGCCTGAATTCTGAAACTTGTATACTTTTAAGTCCCTGGAACCTGTTGTCAGGTATGAAACAAGTCTTTCCATAAATGGCAGATGTCCTACCACCATCACATTTGATAGCGGATCAATCCCGTTACCAAACACTTTGACATCATCTAAGGGTTTTATTCCATGGATTTGTTCACACGGTTTTTTTATACTCAGAGTTTCATTGAAAATAACCGCTGTCTGCCTTGCTCTTTTTTTGCCGCTGTGAATAATTTTTAATACCGGAATTTTATAGACTTTTGCAACCTCAGCAATTTTTTTTGTATCTTCTTGTCCAATATTTGAAAGTCCTTTTTCAGGGTCCCGGTCTTTTGGCAGGCTCATGCCATGCTGGACCAAAAAGATTGCCATAATCGCCTCCTCCCCATCTTAAATTTATATTTTAATTGTATTATTAAAGGTTTACTATAATGTTGACAAGTTATCTTTATTTTCATTAGAATCAATTTTTTGTTTTAAAGTTAATTATTTTGAACTCATATAGAACTCAAATAATATTCATACAAAACTCTAAATGAATTTTTAATGTATACAAATGACAAAAAAACATAAAACTTCTACCCAAAAGGCAGCCCATAAAGGCATCCTGATACTGTCATTTCAGGAATAAAATAAATATTTTGAAACTGATCTATCCATATATTAAGAAAAATTTTCATAAAATATTATTGGGTATTTTATGCATGATCATTGTGGACGCTGCACAGCTTGTGATTCCACAAATCGTAAAGAATGCCATTGATTCCTTAAGCATAGGCTCCTTTGACAATAAAACCCTGGTTTTTCAATGTATGTTTATTCTTTTTTTAGGCCTTGCCATGGCAGGCTTGAGGTATGGCTGGCGAAATCTTCTCATGGGAAGTGCAAGAAATGTTGAAAAAGGAATCAGAGACGACCTTTTCAGGCATGTCCTGAACCTTGACATGGCCTATTATGATAAGGTCAAAACAGGGGATATCATGGCCCATGCCGTAAGTGATATCAATCATATCAGAATGGCTTTCGGTTTTGGTCTGATAGTGCTTGTGGATACAATCCTCCTTGGCAGTACCACCCTTGCTATCATGGTCTGGACCCATCCGAAACTGACAGCACTTGCCATGATACCAATGCCGTTTCTGATTATTACAACCAGAACTCTGGGTAAAAAAATGCATGCATTTCATAAAACAGCCCAGGAATCCTATTCCCAGCTTACCGAAATTGTAAGGGAGAGCTTTTTTGGTATCCGTATTATCAAAGTGTTCAATTTTGAAACCGTCATCGGTAATAAGGTTGAAAAAGCTTCAACAGATTATTTTAAAAAAAATCTGAAACGTGCTTTTATTACCGCTCTGTTAAAACCTTTACTGGGACTGTTTTTTAACCTGTCCACCCTGGTGGTTATCTTTTATGGCGGCTTTCTTGTGATGCAACAGATTATCACACCGGGAGAACTTGTCGCCTTTATTCAATATCTTGGTATTTTAGCCTGGCCCGTCATTGCTATTGGATGGATGACCAACCTCTTTCAAAGGGGAATGGCATCCTTAAAAAGAATTAATACGCTTTTAGACTCGATGCCTGATGTCAGCTCTCCTGATTGTCCGGTTATCCCCCCCAAAGTGGAGGGAAACATTACCTTTAAGGATGTCGGTTTTACCTATGATACGGGCAAAGCAATTCTCTCAAATATTAATCTTAAAATCCATAAGGGAACCTCAATCGGCATCAGCGGGCCTCCGGGTTCCGGGAAAACAAGCCTGGTCCAGTTGATCCCAAGACTTTACAATGTCAGCAAAGGTGAAATCCTCATAGACGGCCTTGATCTTAGTACCATAGATCTTGATTTTCTAAGGCGTCATATTGCCCTGATGCCGCAGGAATCGTTTCTTTTTTCAGGTACGATCAGGGACAATATTCTCATGGGCCAGGAGATGGAGAAAGAAAGACTCGACCGGATTATCCGGGTTTGCAGTCTGAAAGATACCATAGATAAAATGCCGGATGGACTTGATACCATCGTTGGTGAAAGGGGGATCACCCTTTCAGGGGGACAAAAACAAAGAATTGCACTGGCCCGGACCTTGAGCTTTGAAAAACCAATCATCATCCTGGATGATCCCATCAGCCAGATGGACACCCATACAGCCTCCAAAGTAATTTCACGGTTGAACCGGATGAACTTGAATGCCACTTTTATTATTATTTCGCACAGGATCTCAGCACTGGCCTCCTGTAACACAATCTATATTTTTAAAAACGGCAGGATCGATCATTTTGGCACCCATGAAGAACTCATTAAAAATGATCGTTTTTATAAAGAATCCTATCTGGTTCAGCAGTTTGAGGAGGAATATGACGTCTGATATCCCTTCACAGGAAAAAGAAATCAAGCTTGCGGATCTGAAGGTGGCCAAAGAGCTGTGGCCTTTTATCAAGCCATATTTATGGATGCTGACTATTTCAACAATGCTTATTTTTCTAGTCACATTTTTAGAGCTGCTCATGCCGATTTTTACTCAAAGAGCCTTTGACGGATTTATAGTTCCTGTGGGCCCTGAACAAGGCATCCGTCTTTTCGGCTTTGGTATAGATTCTTTTCAGACCTTTTCCATTGTTTTTCTTGTGTTTGTCCTCACCTTATTTATCATTGATTTTTTCCAGACCCTTTTCATGGAATACACGGGTCAAAAAATTATACTGAACCTACGATGTCTTTTGTTTTTCCACATGACCTTTCTTCCGGTTGCCTTTTATGATAAAAACTCAAGCGGAAGGCTGGTGTCCCGTGTAGCCGGTGATGTTGAAAATATGAATGAAATGTTTACCAGTATCCTCATCTTTATTTTTAAAGA
>JAGLNZ010000321.1 GCA_023139225.1 Desulfobacula sp.
TAATCAGTATTGGCCTGTTTTCAAAAATCCTTAGAAATACTTTCAGAACCATCCGCCAAAAAATAGCAGAAATCAACCATAGTTTTTCAGAAGCCATCGCCGGAATTAAAATCATTCAGACAACATCCAGCCAAAACAGGTTTATGCAACGGTTTGAGAATCTTAATTTTGAACATTTTACTGCTACCCTGTTCCAGATAAAAACATTTTCCATCTTTATGCCCTTTATCGGGTTCATAGGCGTGTTGAGTACTGCCATTATCATTTGGACAGCAAGCTATGGCGTCATTGAAAAATCCCTGACCCTGGGTGAACTTGTGGCCTTTCTAACATACATGAAACTGTTTTTCAGACCCTTAAGGGATCTGTCTGAAAAATTTAATCTGCTCCAGAGCGCCCTGGCTTCTGCAGAACGGATTATCAGTGTACTTAACAATGATAAGGCAAAACAACGAACCGGCAAAAAAAGAAATTGTATTGATAAGATTTCTACACTTGCATTTGATCAGGTGAATTTTTCATATGAAAAGAACAAACCCGTGCTGACAAACATCTCTTTTCATCTCAAAGAAGGGCGCTCTATTGGCATCGTCGGCCAGACAGGATCAGGCAAAAGCTCCATTATCAACCTGATCACCGGATTTTATCAACCTGATGACGGAAATATTTTCATCAACAATATTAATCAAACTTATATAAATATCAAAGATATCAGGAGCAAGACCGCCCTTGTTATGCAGGACCCGCTTCTCTTTTCCGGCAGTATCAGGGAAAACATCAAACCATCCGGACTGGGTTTAGATGCTTTCGGGCTTGAAAAGGCGTTATATGATGCAAACTGTCACTTTTTATTTGAAAAATTTTTGGGACTTGACACAATGATAAAAGAAGGGGGACGGCCATTATCAAGCGGCGAAAAACAGCTTGTATGCATTGCCCGGGCATTTGCCTTTAATCCGGACCTTATCATTTTTGATGAAGCAACCTCTTATATGGATTCACAGTCAGAACAAAAGGTGCATGATGCCATGAAAAAACTGATGAAAGGAAGGCTATCCATCATTATTGCCCACAGGCTGTCTACGGTCAAAGATTGTGATACCATTCTCCTTTTAAGGGATGGGACCATCAGGGAACAGGGATCACACCATGAGCTTGTTAAGTTAAAGGGTGAGTATTATTTTCTTTTAAAAAAAGAAAAAATCTAATGCTTTAACAAATCAGACGGATATGTAAAAAATGAATCCTTATATTTATCATACATTTTTTTTAATTCCGTGTTTTTGATTAATTTTTTAAGATGTCTGTCAAAAAGCCCTGCCAGTTTTTTGCCTCTTTCAGTATTTGCAAACACTACATACAGATTCAGCTCCAGTATTGTTTTTCTGGAATAATCATCTGGGTTGTAATAGGCGCTGTCCTGTAAAAAATGGCTTATATCACCCTTGGCATCTATATAAAAATCAATGATATCTTTCTCCAGCAAACGAAAACCTGCTTCTCTGTTGTCAAGTCTTCTAATTTTTATATGTTTTGATGTGTTTTCAGGCAAATACTCATGATAAGCATATCCGGTAATCCACCCGACATTTTTTGCTCTCATGGTTTTAAGACCGGCCCATTGAAATCCGGCATTTTTTTTGAACACTACCTGGACAATATCTATGGCAAAATGATTTTCAGGGTAAATCACATTTTCAATTTCATCTGCATATGATCCAACCATGGCATCAACACTTTGGCTTTTTACATGTTGAACCGATCCTTCATAGGATCGGATGACAGGTTTGACCTGAAAACCAGCCGGCTCAAAAACAGCTCTGAGAATATCCCAATATAGGCCGGTTCCATCCCTGTTCGTGGCATCTTTCCATTCTTCCGTGGAAAACAGAATGACCCGATTTTCAGCAAAGGCAGAATCCACAGAAAAACCTGACATCAAAATCAACACAACCAGCGCAACAATGATAAAATAATCTTTCAATTAATCCCTCATTTAAAATAATCAAGTTGTTTTGGTTTTCCCGGCCCAAACACAACCGGTTTTTATATACTTGTATTTATATGGAGCAAAAAAAGCAAGGGTTCTACCTTAATAAGACAGGTTCTTATGGTTACAATTTTATGAATTTCCCCGGTTGATGGGGCCCTGCAACATGTAAGGAAATATTTGAGGCATTCAAATTTTTGGAGACTTCAAGGACGGCTTTTTCAGGGCAATTGTTTTCTTCACTCAAATGGGCAAGAATGACATGTTTCAAATGATCTGTCTTCAGTTCCGATACCAGCTTTCCTGCATCCATATTGGACAAATGACCGGTCCTGCCTTTGATTCTCTGCTTGAGATACCATGGATAGGGACCGTTAATCAGCATTTCTGGATCATGGTTTGATTCAAGATATAAGATATTGCTGTTTTTTAGATGCTCTCTTACCAGATTTGTGACAATGCCAAGATCGGTTGCTATCCCAATTTTGTGGTTCTTGTATTCAAGCGTCAACCCAACAGGATCTTTTGCATCATGGGAAATGGAAAACGGGGTGACCAGAATCTGATCCATTTCAAAAGGGGTGCCGCATTCAAAAAAACATAAGTCTTTAATTTTACCAAGATTTGAGCATGCCTGATAGGTCTTTTTTGTGATATAAACAGGGAGTTTAAATCGACGGCTTAATATGCCTGCACCTTTTACATGATCGGAATGCTCATGGGTAATGATAATGGCACAAAGATTTTCAGGATTAATATTTACAGTGTTCAGCCGTCGTTCAATTTCAATCCCGGACAGCCCGGCATCAATTAGAATGGAAGTATTATTACAGGATACAAAAAGGCTGTTCCCCTTGCTGCCGCTGGCAAGGGGACAGACAGAAAATGAATTATTTTTCATCGGTTTTTGCGGCTTTGTAGCTCAGCTTTATTTTCCCATCCCTGGTGACATCCAGGACTTTTACAGGGATGACTTCTCCCTCTTTTAAAACATCTGTGACTTTTTTGACCCTGTAATTAGCCAGCTCTGAAATATGAACCAGCCCGTCAGTACCCTGTTTGATATTTACAAAGGCACCAAAATCAGTGATTTTAACAACCGTGCCTTGATAAATTTCACCAATCTCAGGATCAAGGGCAATATCCGATACCATTTTTAAAGCCGTGGCAGCATCTTCGTCATTTTCAGCGGCAATCTTTACAATACCTGAGTCATTTACCTCAATGACGGTATTGGTTTCTGCCTGAAGAGCTCTGATCACTTTTCCGCCGGGACCGATGATATCGCGAATTTTATCGGACTTAATTTGAATACTGACAATTTTGGGTGCCCGGGGAGAAACTTCCGGTCTTGTCTCCTTAAGGGTTTCAAGCATTTTATTAAGGATGTGGATCCTGCCGCCATGTGCCTGGTTAAGAGCCTGCTCCATGATCTGCTTTGAAAGTTCCTTGATTTTAATGTCCATCTGCAGAGCGGTAATCCCCTCAGCTGTTCCAGCCACCTTAAAATCCATATCTCCGAAATGATCTTCATCTCCCAGAATATCCGAAAGCACAACGGTTTTGTCGCCGTCTTTTATAAGTCCCATGGCAATCCCGGAAACCGGTGCTTTTATAGGAACACCGCCATCCATTAATGCCAGGATTCCGGAACAAATCGTTCCCATGGATGAACTCCCGTTGGACTCCATGACCTCTCCCACCAGACGGATGGTATATTCAAAGTCTTCCTGTGAAGGAAGGACTTTTGCAATAGCGCGGCTGGCAAGGTTTCCATGACCGATATCCCTTCGGCTGGGTCCGCCGGCACGCCTTACTTCTCCCACGGAAAAGGCAGGAAAATTATAATGAAGCATAAAACTCCTTGTTTCATTACCCATCAGGGTTTCAACACGTTGTTCATCCATGCCGGAACCCAGAGTCAAAACACCCAGCACCTGGGTTTCACCCCGTGTAAAAAGAGCTGAACCATGGGGCATGGGAAGGTTTCCCACTTCACAGTCAATCTGTCTTACTTCATCAAAGGCCCTGCCGTCAATTCGTTTATCCTCTTTCAGGACAATGCCACGACTGACGTTCTTAACACATTTGCTAAAGGCTTCTTTTATTTCTTTTATTTGTTCCGGATAATTTTCGAAAAAGTGTTCAACAACTTGCTCTTTTAAAGCACTCAGCGCGTTCCCACGCTCAATCTTTGTTTTGATCTGTACTTGTTTATAAATTTTATCCTTTGAATATTCTATCACCTTTGCAACCAGTTCTTCATCTTTGGCCGGTGGTACAAACAATCGTTTTTCTTTTCCAAGGGCTTCTTTCAGCTGAACCTGCAGATCAATGATGGGCTGCATGGCTTCATGGCCAAAAAAGATAGCATCCAGCATATCTTTTTCAGAGACAATATTGGCTCCGCCTTCCACCATGACCACACCGGTTTTAGATCCTGCCACGACCAGCTCGATATCACTTTCTTCCATCTGCTCAATGGTCGGGTTGGCCACAAACTCACCCTCTATCCTGCCGACCTTAATACCGGCAATGGGCCCGTCAAAAGGAATATCAGACATTTGCAAGGCAGCTGATGCACCCACCAGGGCAAGGGTGTCAGGTTCGTTAATCTTATCCATTGAAAGAACAGTGGCAATGACTTGGGTCTCAAAATTGTAGCCGTCCTCAAAAAGAGGACGAATGGGTCTGTCGATCAATCTTGCTGTCAGGGTTTCTTTTTCAGAAGGTCTGCCGATTTCCCGCCTGAAATAATTTCCCGGAATTCTTCCTGCTGAATAAATTTTTTCCTGGTATTCAACGGTGAGAGGCAAAAAACTGATCTCGGGTTTCGGATCTTTTGAAGCAACGGCCGTAACCAGTACCACTGTTTCCCCATATTGTACAATTACCGACCCTGATGCCTGTTTGGCAATCTTTCCCCCACGAATAGAGAATTCTCTGCCATTAATGGTAGTCTTAAATATTTTTTCCATAATTTCTCCTATAATAAGAAGGGCAGCAGATTGTAAGGAAATTTTTACAAATAATAAACCCGCATGTTTGCCATTAAATATAAACTTAATGGCAAACATGCGAACTTATTTAAAAAATTTCTCGAAAATTGCCGCCCAAATAATAAACCGGTTTTTGACTCACAACGTGTCAAAAACCGGCTGTTTGTCATTGTTATCTTCTCAGTCCGAGTCTTTCAATTAAAGAACGGTATCTGTTCACATCTTTTTTCTTAACATAATCCAGAAGACTTCTGCGTCTTCCAACAAGGATCAACAGACCCCGTCTTGAATGATGGTCTTTCTTGTGAACTTTAAGATGCTCTGTAAGATAGCTGATACGGTGGGTTAAAATCGCAACCTGCACCTCTGGTGAGCCTGTATCAGACTCGTGGAGCTTGAATTGTTCAATCATCTCCTCTTTGTTTTGGGCTAATAAAACCACTTTAAAACTCCTTTGCTTGGAATAAATAAAACATGGTATTTGTTAATGATCAGAATTTTTATGATTTCCCATCCGATATTCCATTCAGAAAAAAAGAAATTCAAAACAGATCATTATACCATTACAAATATGCGTAACCTTTTATGAATACCAGTTAACTTGAAAAAACGCAACAATATTTATACTCCTGCGTCTTGTTTAATTGAATGATCGCCAGAAGATCATTGTTATTATCAATCACCCTGATAAATTGATCAGGTTTTGCCAAAGGGACATCAAGATCCTTTTTCAAAAGCTTCTGCCCGAATTTAATTTTTTTGGCAATGGAATTATCCACCACAATCCCGGGCATAAACTCAAGACAGTGCGATAACGGAACAATTCTTTGTTGGGCAGTTGTTTGATCAAGTCTTTCAAAGGCATCCAATTGTATGGCATCTTCAAGCTTAAATTCGCTGGACTGTGTCCTGCAAAGTTTTGATAGATGGGCACCGTACCCAAGCTTCTGGCCGATATCAAAGGCAAGGCTTCTGATATAGGTTCCTGAAGAGCAAAAAACTTCAACGTCAATATTCGGCAACTCAATATGTTTGATGCTGATGTCAAAAAATTCAATCCGCCTTGGCGGTTTTTGGATTTTCTTTCCCTGGCGAGCCAGCTTGTATAATGGCTGGCCTTCATGTTTTAAGGCGGAAAAAACCGGGGGCACCTGATCCTGAATGCCGATAAAAGACTTTACAGCCTGTTCGACATCCTCACTGTTAAGAGAATCCATAATACTCTTTTGAGCAGTAGAAACCGTCTTGCCTGTCAGATCATAGGTGTCTGTTTCCACGCCCAGACAAATCCTTGCAATATATCTTTTGTGGCCGTCAAGAAAAAATCTGGATATCCTTGTCCCCTTGTTAATCGCACAAAGCAGCAATCCGGTGGCAAAAGGGTCCAGGGTTCCGGTATGCCCAACCTTTTTTACACCCAAAGCCTTTTTTACACGAGCCACCACCCGGGCTGAAGAAATGCCTTCAGGCTTATGGATCGCTATAATACCACTTTTCATTGAATTTTATTGGTGTTCATCCGGCATTCGGGTTGAAGCGGATTTAATGAGTTCATCCATTTTGGCTGCCTTGTCAAAGGAATCATCATAGTAAAATCTTAAATCAGGCATGTATTTCAAGCCTAATTTCGGTGCGATTCTTTTCTTGATAAATCCCTTTGAACTCTTAAATCCATCCAGGGCATCCTTGATTCTTTTTTTATCTCCAAAAACAGTAATATATACATGGGCCACCCGAAGATCAGGGGTCATCTTCACAGCACTGACTGTGGCCATCTCAATCCTCGGGTCCTGCATTTTTTTGCTTAAAAGGTCAGTAATGGCATGTTGAATCTTGCCACTGATTCTTTCGGCTCGTAAATAGGGTTTCATTTTTTAATTATTCAGCCTTGTACTGCCTTTCTTCAACTTCATAGCACTCAATGACATCATCCACCTTGATGTCATTATATTTTTCAAGACCGATACCGCATTCATATCCCTGATCTACTTCTTTGACATCATCTTTAAACCGTCTGAGCGATGAAATTTGTGTATCACACTTGATAACACCATCCCTTAAGAGCCTTACTTTTTTACCCCGGATCACTTTGCCTTCCCCTATATGGCACCCGGCAATGGTCCCCATTTTCGGGATTACAAATGTATCACGGACATCTGCCCGGCCGATAATAATCTCATGGAATGTGGACGGCATCATACCATCCAGTGCAGTCTTAATGTCATTAATGACATCATAGATAATATTATAAAACCGCATATCCACATTTTCTTCCTTGGCAAATGTTCGAATCTGGGGTGTCGGTCTGACATTAAACCCCACAATAATGGCATCTGATACGGCTGCAAGCGCCACGTCCGATTCATTAATGGTACCGGTACCCGAGTGAACAATTTTAATATCCACTTCTTCCTTGGCCAGATCATTTAATGAATCATTCAAGGCCTCAATTGAGCCATGGACATCTGCCTTAACAATAAGTTTAAGTTCCTTAATTTCAGCAGCCCCGAGATTCTCAAACATCTTTTCAAGATTGGCCCGGCTTTTCTTGGCCAGCTCCTTTGCCCTTTGTTTGTGCATCCTGTGACCGGCAATCTGTTTTGCATCCTTATCAGAGGTAACAGCAATGAACTCATCCCCGGCATTCGGTATACCATGTAAGCCAACAATTTCAACAGGTGTACTAGGACCTGCTTCATTAACCCTGTTTCCGGAATCATCAATCATTGCCCTGATTCGACCGGAATGAAGCCCGCAGACAATGGGATCGCCATCCCTCAAGGTACCCTGTTTTACAAGAACGGTTGCAACTGCGCCACGCCCGGTATCCAGCCGTGATTCAACCACATAGCCGTTTGCTTTTCTGTCAGGATTTGCCTTGAGTTCCAGAACCTCAGACTGCAGCAAAACCATTTCAAGGAGAGAGTCTATACCTTCTCCGGTCTTTGCAGAGACTTTAACAAAAATAACATCCCCACCCCATTCTTCTGCAAGCAGATCAAGTTCTGAAAGCTCTCTCATAATTCTGTCAGGATCGGCGCCGGCTTTATCCATTTTGTTAACGGCAACCAAAACCGGCACACCCGCTGCTTTTGAATGGTTGATCGCCTCTATGGTCTGGGGCATCACACCGTCATCTGCTGCAACAACAAGAATAACGATATCCGTAATCTGTGCGCCTCTGGATCTCATTGCAGTAAATGCAGCATGGCCCGGGGTATCAAGGAATGCAACCCGTCCGCCATTGGGTGTTTCAACATTATAGGCACCAATATGCTGGGTAATACCGCCGGCTTCACCACTGGTGATCTTGGATTTCCTGATAACATCCAGCAGCGAAGTCTTACCATGGTCAACATGTCCCATGATGGTGACGACCGGTGCTCTTCCAACCATTTTATCTTCATCCTCGTCACCATTTTCAATATTAAGCAGAGTCTCTTCCTCAAAAGATGCTTTTTCCACCTCAAAGTCGAATTCAGTCGCAACCAGCACAGCCGTATCAAAATCAATGGTCTGATTCACAGTTGCCATAACACCCATACCCATCAATTTGACTATCATCTCATTGGCTTTGATACCCATACGTTTTGCAAGTTCGGAAAGCTCAATGGCCTCATCGATTTTAACCCGCCTTTTAATGGCTTTGGGAGTGGTAATCTGGGTTTTTTGAAAATTTCCCTTTTTACTTCTTGTATCCTTTCTGCCGCGTTTTTTTCTACCCCGGCCACCCTTGTATAATGCGTCCCCTTCTATAACAGATTTTTTCTTACGCTGTCTTCTTTTTCCGGCAGGCTTATCAGGACCAAACTCGGGCTTTCTCTTTTCTTTTTTGCGTTTTTGTGTATCTATTTCACCCGATCCGGGTAAATCAACCGCCGTAGCACCCCTTTTTTGAATTGCAGGAGAAGGAGATGACACTCGTTCTTTCTTTTTAAACGGTTTTTTCTTTATACTCTCCGTGGTCCCATTTTTAGTCCGTTTCCTATCCTCGCCAGGCTTTGATTTTTTCAAATTTTCAAGAACCAGAGGATCTGCAATTTTAACAATCTTAGCAGGCATTGATTTTTTCTTTTTCTTTTTCTTTTTAGCCTTTTTCTCTTTATCTTCTACAACGACCGGCTCAGTTTCCTGAACCGCAGTCTCTTTTACTTCTTTTTCAACAACAGGTTCTTTGGTCTCAGGTTCTTTTTTCTTCACAGAAGGAATTGGTGTTTTTTCAACCTGAGGTTCGGATATTGCCTTTTCCGGTTCAATCGCCGCAGGCTCCTCAATTTCCACCGGTTTAATGATCTTGGCAGGCTTACCCTTTTTGGTCTTTGCTTTTGGTTTATCTTTTTTAGGAACAGCCTTGGTTTTTCCAGGCGGTGTCTTAATTTTCTTCTTTTTGGGCTCTTCTTTACTATCCTTTTGCTCAATATCTGCCGACGTTACTATTACCTCTTCTTCTACAGGCGCTTTCTTTTTACGAATAATAGTCTGCTCTGATTTTTCTTCCACCTTTTTTGCAATTTCTTCCTCAATTTCAGGCACATCAATCTCTTCAGCTTTCTGTTTGCGCCTGCGGATAACCGAAGATTTTATCTTGACATCCGTCTTTTTTTTCTCTTTTCCAAAAAGGCTTCTTTTGATTTCGCTAACAGCACTATCTTCCAGAGAACTCATATGGCTTTTAACTTCAATCTTCAACTCTTTCATTTTATTAAGAAGCGCTCTGTTTGTCATGTTCAGATCTTTAGCTAACTCATATACTCTGATCTTCGCCA
>JAGLNZ010000322.1 GCA_023139225.1 Desulfobacula sp.
AAAGGCCTGAACCAGACCAATATGAATGATTACTATGGGTTTGCCCTCTGGATCTGGGCTGACCTTGCGGTCATTGCTGTTGGTGGCGGAGCATTTTTTACCGGTCTGTTGAAATATATTTTTAAGGTTGACGAGCTGAAAAATATCATCAATTTTGCCGTGATCATCGGTTTTATCTGCTATAGTTCGGCTTTGTTAATTCTTGCCATTGATATTGGGCAGCCACTCAGAGGCTGGTTCATTTTCTGGCATGCCAATGTCCATTCAATGTTGACCGAGGTAGCCTTTTGTCTGTCCGCTTATTTTGCCGTATTGACCATTGAGTTTATACCCAATATTCTTGAAAACAGACAGGTCAATAAAGTGCCTTTTTTCCATCACCTTGCCCATAACATGCATGGTGTCATGGCAGTATTTGCTGCAACCGGTGCCTTTCTCTCCTTTTTCCATCAAGGCTCCCTTGGCGGTGTTGCCGGCGTCTTGTACGGCCGTCCCTTTGCTGTTAGAGAAGGCTTGTTGGTCTGGCCCTGGACTTTCTTTTTGTTCACATGGTCAGCAGCAGCATTCGGCCCTTGTTTTACCCTTTTGATTACTAAAATTACTGAGGTTGTAACCGGTAAAAAACTGGTCAAAGATAATGTGGTTCATCTTTTAGCTAAAATATCCGGATGGATGATTGTCACCTATATTATTGCCAAAATTATCGACACCATCTATTGGGCAGTGGTTACTGCACCCAGCCTTGGATTTACCCTGAGCCAATTTTATACAAATAATAGTTTCTACGGATATTGGATTCTGGTTACTGAAATTGTAATATGCGGTGTTGTTCCGGGTCTGATTCTGATCATGAAATCTACCCGTGAAAATCCAACCCTGCGTATTATTGCTTTTATTCTTGGTACAATTGGCATTTGCCTGAACAGATGGGTCATGGTGCTTCAGATTATGGCGGTTCCGGTAATGAGTTTTGATACCTGGGCTCTTTATATTCCAAGCTGGCAGGAAGTGGCGACAACAATTTTGCCTGTTGCCTATGGAATCATCCTGATTGCGGTTACCTATCGTTATCTGCCTGTATTCCCGCAGGAACAGGAACTCAATTCGGTAGAACCTGCTGTAGAGGCAGAATAAACCATTTGATTTAAAGGAGAAAAATTATGTTTCCATTTAGTTTTGAATGGGTATGGGATATAGGACATGTGGTTTTTTTTGGCGGATTTTGGTATGCCATTGGCATTCTGGGTGCCGGTATGACATTCTGTATTTTAAAGGCAGCCTATGACACAATGAATGACAGTTAAAAATTCTCATTAAATTCTGAGTTTAATACAGAATTTTACACTTGAATAAAGCGCATTCCAGGTCTATGTCTTAAAGATCCTGGAATGCGCTTTTATTTTTTTAAGGATGAATTACAAAATTTAAAATGGCACAACTAAAAGGGCATATTGAACGCGTCACTTTTTCCAGTGATAAGAGTGGTTTTTCCGTGTGCAAACTTAAGGTCAGGGGTGAAAGGGACCTTGTAACCATTGTGGGGAATATGGTGAATCCGGTCCCCGGCGAGTTTGTTGAACTAGAGGGAAAATGGATCACTCATCCTAAATTTGGTAATCAGTTACAGATTGAACAATATAAGACCCTTGTTCCTGCCACACAATTGGGCATTCAAAAATACCTGGGATCGGGACTGATTAAAGGGATAGGTCCTATTATGGCCAAAAGAATTGTAAAACGGTTTGGAACACAATCTCTGGAAATTATTGAAAAGAACATACCTATGCTTTCCCAGGTTGAGGGTATTGGCAAAAAAAGAATTGAAATGATTCAGACTGCCTGGGAGGAGCAAAAGGAAGTCAGAACTGTGATGCTCTTTTTACAGTCTCATGGGGTCAGTACGGCCTATGCTGCCAAAATTTTTAAAACCTATGGTCAGGATTCAATTCATATTGTCAAAGAAAATCCATACAGGCTTTCCCGGGATATTTTTGGCATAGGCTTTATCACGGCTGACAATATTGCCCAGAAGCTTGGCATGGAAAAACATGCCCCCCAGCGCATTGAAGCAGGACTTGAATATGTTTTGCACAAGCTTTCCGACGATGGGCATGTATGTTATCCCTATAATGAGCTGTGTCAGAAAATTCAACAGATGCTGGAGGTGGAAAAACCGCTTGTTTTAAAGGCGGTTGCTGATTCTTTTTCAGCGGACCGGATTGTTATTGAAGATAGCAATGAAACGATTCAGGGATTTGAAGAAAATCAAAAGCTTGTTTTTTTAAAAAAATTTTATGTCTGTGAGACGGGAATTGTTTATAATCTCCAACGCTTAAAAAAATCTTCCAAAAGTGTTAGAAAAATTGATTCAAATAAGGCCATTGAATGGGTTAAAGGCAAAATCAAGATAAGGCTTGCCGAAAAACAGGCAGAGGCGGTTAAAAAGTCTTTGGAGGAAAAGGTCTTAATTATTACAGGGGGCCCCGGGACCGGTAAAACTACAATTATTAATGCCATTATCAAGATTTTAAAAAAGGCAGGGGCTAAAATTCTACTTGCAGCACCCACGGGAAGGGCCGCTAAAAGAATGAGCGAGGCCACGTGGGAACGTGCCCGGACCATCCACAGGATGCTGGATTATTCCATGAAAAAAGCCGGCTTTAAAAAGAACAATAAAAATCAATTAAAATGTGACGTGCTTATCATTGATGAAGCCTCCATGATTGATACGGTCTTAATGCATCATCTTTTAAAGGCTGTTCCGCGAAAAGCCACCCTGATTTTAGTCGGAGATGTGAATCAACTGCCATCCGTGGGTCCTGGGAATGTGTTGAATGATTTAATCATATCTGAGGCCTTTGGTATTGTTACGCTTGATACCATTTTCCGCCAGGCAAAAAAGAGCCTGATAGTTGTCAATGCACACAGGATCAATAAAGGGATGTTTCCTGTGGTGGCAAATGATAATAAAAAAAGCAATTTTTATTTTGTTCAAAAAGAGGAGCCGGAAGATGTTTTAAACACCATTATTGATCTGGTACAAAACAGAATACCAAATAAATTCGGCTGTGACCCGGTGGATGATATCCAGGTATTAACCCCGATGCACAGAGGTGTTGTCGGGGCATCCAACCTGAATCATGAATTGCAGAAAATTTTGAATTCAAACAAGGTGATGATCCAAAGAGGGAATAGAGAATTTAAAGTTTCAGACAAGGTGATGCAGATTAAAAATAATTATGACAAACATACTTATAATGGTGATATCGGCAGGATCATGAGCATTAATTTTATTGATCAAAAAGTGATGATCAATTTTGATGGCAGAGATGTTGAATATGATTTTTTCTCCCTTGATGAAATTGTCCATGCCTATGCGGTTTCCGTGCATAAATCTCAAGGTTCAGAGTATCCTGTTGTCATCATACCTGTAGTGATTCAGCACTATATTCTTTTGCAAAGGAACCTGCTTTATACGGCAGTGACCCGGGGTAAGAAACTGGTTGTGCTTGTGGGGACAAAAAAAGCCCTTGCCATGGCCATCAATACGGTTAAATCATCCAAACGGCATACCCGGCTCTGGCATCGCCTGAAACTATAGAGAATTTTTAAAAAAAACAGGGGCTGATTGAACAGCCCCCATGTGACAAAATGATTTAAGATTGTCTTAAATTAATTAATTGTTATTTGTTTTACCTCTTCTTTGGTATTATCTTTTTTCAGGGTTAATTTTAGAACACCATCCTGAAAATCTGCGTTAACATCATCAATCAGAACGTCATCGGAAAGGTTGAATGACCGCTTAAAGTTTCCGTATACCCTTTCTTTCCTGAAATAGTTGTCTGTCTTGTCTTCATTTTCAAACTTTCTTTCACCCTTGATGGTCAAAACCCTGTCTTCAATATTCACAAAAATATCTTCTTTTTTTACACCCGGCAGTTCAATATTAAGAACTACATCGTCTTTTTCATTCAAAATATCCACTGCAGGATACCAGGATTCATTGGTTTTTGTTTGTG
>JAGLNZ010000323.1 GCA_023139225.1 Desulfobacula sp.
TTGTGTATTCGTTTTCTTAACTTTATTTGAAACAAAATTAATCATAAAAAAAAGTACGTCAAGTAAAATAATAAAATTTATTTTAATACATTACTAAATTCAATATTAATTATTAAGTAATGAATAAATTTATTTTTTTCTTCCAGCTATGACCCAGACTATAGCCCATACAAGAAAAACAGGTATAATTGCATAGGTGATATAAGGAATAAAATTTTCATTCCATGGTCTCAAATAAAGGGCCACGGCTATCGGATAAATAATTGTAAGAATAATTCCAAACCGGATTTTTGTAGTAAGCTTTGGTACTTTTTTCGATAAAGATACTTTTTGTGCAGGTTCACCCTTGAATAATCTGGGCAAAATCAAAATACAGGCAATCAGCAGCACTAAAACAAGTATTTCACTTATCCCGGTCAAGAGTAACTCCCTTTGTGATCTGTTTTTTGAAACTCATTGTTGAACTGGTGAAACTTTTAGAGATCAATTATTCATTCCCGGCACAATAATTCTTGATGCTTCTTTTTTTTTCTGCTCTTCCTGCATGCGTTTAAAACTTTCAACTACCTTGCCGGTTTCAGTTTCCATAGCTTTGGGAAATAAGTCCATGGCTTCTTCAAGTGTTTTGGCTTCAAGTTTGGCCTGAATGGGTATAGGTCCCTGGGGGGTGCTAAGCTGGGTTCTTCCCAGGAAAATGGTTTCCCGGCTGTTATCTTCTGTTCCATCAAGATTTATGGGGATAAGTCTTTGTATATTGGCGATCTTGAGATCTGTGACAGATTCTTCTCGATAGAGATTTTTTTTGTCCACTGTAAAATCCAGGTTGCCGGGTTGTCCGCTGTTACCGTTCATGTTAGGTCTCCAGTATTAAAATTTTAAAAAAAAGAATCCTGACAATTTTTATCAGGATTCTTGACCTTTTTTAACGTGTTTGTACAATGAGCGCAAGCAAAGTTTCAATTTATTGTTCAGCAGCCATATGGATGAATTGAGTCATGATATTTAATGCTTGTTCAGGTTGGTCAAGGTGTGGAGAGTGTCTGCACTCTTCAATCAGACAGGTTTTAACATGCTTAACACGGGTTTTTATGGATTCAATCTGTTTTATGGTTCCATATTGATCATTTTTTCCCTGAATGGCAAGCATGGGAACTTTGATATTGCTTAAATATTTTTCAATGTTCCAGTTGATAAAATTCGGGTTGAGCCAGACATCATTCCAACCCCTGAATGCATTTTTAGTATTTTCACCATGATATTTTTCAAGCTGTTGTCTTAAATTATGCTGTTCATAATTAATTTTTGCCTGGCGGATACAATCCACAGTGATCTGTTCGCAAAATACATGGGCAGCCAGTGTGATTAAACCTTTTAATCCATTCAGTTCCGGCGCATATCGGCTTCCGGAATATATAATTCCAATGGAGCCTCCGTCTGAATGACCAATGAGGATGTATTCTTTTATTTGAGCCTGACTAATAATCTTGGGAAGTAGTTTTAATGCTTCTTTGTGCATGAAATTGATTTTCCAAGGTAAAGGGCAGGGATCTGAATTCCCGTATCCCAACCTTGAAAAAACCAGGGCAGGGCAACCCGTGTTTTTGGACAGCATTCTGGGGAAATCTTTCCACATTCTGGTACACCCAAGGCCTTCATGTAAAAAGATAAGGACAGGGCGATTTTTATTTCCTTTTAGATACCATTGGATCTCAATTTTTTTGGAATCAAGTTTTAAAAAATCTGTCAAATTTAATGTTCTTTCATCAATTCGTCATAGGCTTTTTGAATTTCAAGAAATTTTTCATTGGCAAGATCAGAGAATTCTTCACCCAGATGGGATAGCTTGTCCGGGTGGTATTTTTTAATAGCTTGCTTATAGGCTGCCTGAATTTCATTTTTTGATGCATTGGGGCCAATACCAAGAATCTCACAGGGAGTTTTAGGGACTTGCCGGGGTGATGCTTTATTGGTCGGGCCGGTATTATCTTGGTTTTTTTTGCCTGAGCCAAAATTTGCGGTTTTTTTGTCAAAGGACTGTGTGAAAGGTCTTTGTTTTTTAAAAAGGAAATAGGGCAGTCTTCCATACCGGATCAGATAAACAATTGTAGCGATAACAACACCATCATCAATCCATCCGACAAAGGGCAGTAATAGATCCGGAATTAGATCCACGGGGCTGATCAGATATGCCACTCCGAATATAATCAAAATTATTTTTAGATAAAGACTCAAATGATCAGTCCTTGTTTAATACATCAATCATGGTATACAGTTTTTTAAAATTGTCGGGTTCACCAAGTTTTTCCATAAGAAAAAGAACAGCATCAAAGGTACCGTTAACATAAATATCCCTGCCATTGATATTGTGTTTGAACTCAAACAGGGCTGATCCGTCTTTTGCCTTTAAGGTATATGTATGCCATCCGTGGCCGGTCAAATGCTTTTGGGGAATTTTCCAGTCCTTTTTCTGCACTTTGGGGTCTCT
>JAGLNZ010000324.1 GCA_023139225.1 Desulfobacula sp.
GTAACCATTCTTGTGGGATCAAGCCCTGCTTCCATCAGCTATGTTACTTTAAAGGTTAAAACTGCAATCAGTCTTGGATTTCATGAAATTCAAGATGACCAGCCAGAAGACCTTTCAGAAGCAGATCTTCTGGCATTGATTGATAAATATAATAATGATCCGGATATCCACGGTATTCTGGTTCAATTGCCCTTACCCAAACACATAGATGACAAGAAGGTATTGACTGCCATCAATCCGGATAAGGATGTTGATGCGTTTCATCCGGTTAATGTCGGGCGTTTGATGATCGGTGGTGATGAAGCAAGATTTCTTCCCTGCACCCCTGCAGGTATTCAGGAAATGATCATAAGATCAGGCACTGAAACTTCAGGTGCTGAAGTTGTTGTTGTGGGAAGATCCAATATTGTGGGAAAACCCATTGCAATGATGATGGCACAAAAAGGTGAGGGTGCCAACAGCACGGTAACAATAGTTCATACACGGACTAAAGATCTTGCGTTTCATTGTAAACGTGCGGATATCCTGATCGTTGCTGCCGGTGTTCCTGATCTTGTAAAACCCGAATGGATAAAACCGGGTTCAACTGTTATTGATGTTGGCGTGAACAGGGTAGGCATGAATGAGAAAACAGGAAAAGCGATTCTTAAGGGTGATGTAGACTTTGAAGCAGCCAAAGAGATTGCAGGCGCAATTACACCTGTTCCGGGCGGTGTAGGACCAATGACCATTGCCATGCTCATGAAAAACACACTTAAATCAGCACAATTAAGTCTTTAGCATTTTAAAGCCTTAAATTATTTGTAATAACAAAATAGAGACAGCCGGAATCGACAATCGTTGGTTCCGGCTGTCTCTATTTGTACTTTTTCGGGCGGGAACCATCAGATTAAAGAGAATGAATCATGGCTTTAAAAGTTGACGGTTTTCATCAATTCGAACAGGATGGCTGGCAACGGGTTGCCGACAGATATGATTCAGCCTGGAATGGGCTTACCCGTCCTTTTGCCCTTCATCTGCTTGACGCAGCAAACGTTAGTTCAGGCACACGTATGCTTGATGTGGCCTGCGGCCCGGGATACGTTGCCGAGGCTGCTCTATCTCTTGGGGCAATCCCGGCCGGTCTGGATTTCTCCTCTGAAATGATCCGTCTTGCCAGAGCGCGTAATCCTCAGATCGAGTTTCACCATGGTAATGCACAGGCCCTTGATTTTGATGATAATTTCTTTGATGCCGTTGTGATGAACTTCGGGCTGCTTCATATGTCCAGGCCAAAGGCGGTCTTTGCCGAAGCCTTCCGGGTACTCCGCCCTGGAGGAAGGTATGCCTTCACTGTATGGGCCACTCCGGACAAAAATCCGGGGGGCAGGATTGTAGACAAGGCCGTCAAATCATATGCAGATTTTGATGTTCAATTGCCTAAAGGTCCTGACTATTTTGTTTTTGGCAACCCTGAAGATTGTCGCAAGGCCCTAAGTGAGGCCGGCTTTGATCCGGCATCGCTGGTGTTTCGTTCCGTGACAATTGAATGGGAGGTCCCGTCAACATCGTTCTTATTTGAATCCGAGCGCGATGCCGGCGTCCGAACTTCAGCCATTTTATCCGCTCAGAAACCCGGGGTGCTTGCAGCCATAAAGGACCAAATTAAGGCCTCTGTTCTCACCTATGCGAAGGGCGATGTCTTTATCATACCCTTTACCGCTCATGTCGTAGCCGTCAGAACACTATAGGCTTTTGTGTAAGCACTGCCATTTTGATCGGTATTCTTTATTTAGATGCTGCCTTAGGATCATAGCTGCTCTATATCATTTGTCATCCGGTTACAATTACCCTGTGGTATGACAACCAAACTATGGAAAATTGTTTGATAAGATGATAGTATGGACAGATTGATTCTTTGATATATCTTAAATGGAAAATATAAAATCAGCTTGAATATATAAAGGGGGAAGAATGGATAAACTGGATGCAATATTTGCACCTGAAACCATAGCCGTTATTGGGGCATCAACTCAAAAAGGAAAGGTAGGGCATGATATTTTTGCTAATATTTTGTCCGGTGGATTTACAGGAACCCTTTATCCGGTTAATCCAAAAGCAAAATCCGTATTAAGCGTAAAGTGTTATACCAGTATAGCCAATATTCCTGATCCCATTGATCTGGGCATGATTATTCTTCCTCCAAAAGCCGCTTTACAGTCAGTAAAAGATTGTATTGCAAAGGGTGTAAAAGGGATCGTGATTGTTTCTGCCGGTTTTAAAGAGGTGGGCGGTCAAGGGGCTCAGATTGAAAAAGAAATCAAAACCTTGTGTGCCGATGCCAAAGTAAGACTGGTGGGGCCGAACTGCCTTGGGGTGATTAATCCATCACCCAAAGTATCGCTGAATGCTTCCTTTTCAGCACGAATGCCTAGCCCCGGTAATGTTTCATTTATTTCTCAGAGTGGTGCGCTTTGCACAGCCGTGCTTGATTATGCGGCAGATAAAGGGTTTGGTTTTTCAAAATTTATCTCAATCGGAAACAAGGCTGATGTGGATGAGCTGGATTTATTAAGGTATTATCACAATGATCCGGATACGGATGTCGTCATGATATATATGGAGGAACTTTCCAGGAGCGCAGAAGAATTTATCACAGAAGTAAGGCAGATGACTTCCGGAACAAACCCCACCAATGTAATTGCCATAAAATCAGG
>JAGLNZ010000325.1 GCA_023139225.1 Desulfobacula sp.
TTGATAATGCCATCCACGGTGAACGAGCTTTTGAAATAGAATAAATATGAAAGTTTTTTGTATTTATTTTAAAAAATCAGGGTTTTCCCTGATTGATTTTTCGCAAACCGCAATATATAAAATAATCTGGAGATTATTATGCAACCCATTCCTTACTTAGCCACTTGAAAGTAAAAGAGCGGAGCTATGCCCTTTCCAAATCCGGCATGGTTTCATGCTGTATTTGTAAAGAAAGAAAAATTGTCCATTGTATATTGGCAATATATTGAATTTTTTCTATTTATTGGTACTGTTACATTTCAACAGCCTCTACAATATGAATATTAATGCGTTAAAAATGGAGTATAATCATGTTAAGTGAAACAGTGATCCTACCCCAAAAAACTGGAGACCAAGTTAAGCCACATTTTTCAGGTTATACCATTCCTGCTCACGGTGAGCAGGCGCTTTCCAGCCATTGGCAGGAAATACATATTGACCATTCGCCCTATGATATTCTCTACGCCACCGATATAAGAGATCTTTGCCAATGTCTAAATTCTTTGCCACCTCAACAACAGATCGTCCTAGTTCAGCACATAACAATACTGCATTTCTTTTGAAATCCTGGTCAAATTTTCTTCTGGGTTCTGAATTCATGTTTTGTCCTCCTTAATTTACATTATAGAGGCTTAACTTCGTGTGTACAATATCGGGGTAGGATCACTTAAAAAACCAATAACTTAAGGAGAACTTTATGGAATTTTTTAAAGTCACCTGTCCTGGAAAGGGAAGGGTATCTATTGACGGGAGTTATCAGGGAGAAAACACGGATGGTACTGAGCAAAAGATTTTCCAGTGCAATACGGGTGTTCATGATATTGCCATGGAATGCCTGGAAGAAAAACAATGTACAGAACCAGTTAAAAGGGTTCAAATAGAAGATACTAACCCAATTTTACCAAAGGAGATCAAATTCATATGTTCCTGATAATCCGTTTTAAAAACCTTTTATGGATGGCGCTTATTTTTGTTCTTGCAGGCTGTGCTCACTATCCTGTAAATCCGGCTCTTGATAAGATCGATCTGAACTCAGGCTACCGGTATAGTGTTATCAGGCAAATGCCAAGATCTGACAAACCTTTTGTTATTTTAGCCTTCTCCGGAGGCGGGATGCGGGCAGCGGCATTTTCCTTTGGCCTGCTCAAAGAACTCCAAAAAGTTAAATACACAACAGCACGGGGTGAAAAAAGGCACCTTTTGGATGACGTAGAGATCATCTCTTCTGTATCAGGCGGAAGCTTTACATCTGCTTATTATACACTTTTTCCGGATCATTTTTTTACTGAATTCCCTGATATATTTCTTCATAAGAATATTGAAAAAGAATTGATCATGCGCTTAGTCAATCCTTACAACTGGGTCAGGCTGGCCTCCAGGGATTTCAGCCGTATTGATCTTGCCGAAGAATATTATAATGAAAAAATATTCGGGAAAAAAACATTTGGCGATCTGCTTTTAAAACCCAAAGGGCAGGCACCGTTCCTGGTATTGAATGCCACTGATATATCCATTACGCACCGGTTTGAATTTACCCAGGACCAGTTTGACCTTCTTTGCTCTGATCTTTCCCGTGTATCAATTGCAAGAGGAGTTGCCGCCTCATCCAACTTTCCTGTGGCCTTTGCACCTTTAACCGTGAATAATTATAATCAAAGAAACTGTGGTGCACTGCCCGGCTGGATAGAACCTGCCATGTCGCTGGATAAAAATCCTGACCGCCGATATTTTGATGCCTTGGCTGCAGCCTCCTACAAAGACCCTGACCGGCGTTTTTGCCACCTTCTTGATGGTGGTCTTTCAGATAACCTCGGCCTGCGCGGGCCTTTCCAGGCAATCACAACAACTGACTCTGCATGGAGTATTTTAAAGCAGGCCAATCTTTCAAAATTAAACAATCTTATGGTAATTGCGGTCAACGCAAAAACGACCAAGCACCATGATTGGGATCAAACAAGTAAACCCCCGGGAATAAAAGATGTACTGGGTGTTGTCACAGGCGGTCCCATGGATGATGTCTCTTTAGACAGCGTTGAAATGGCAGACAATCATTTCAGGTATATGAAACAATTATCAAATACGGTAGATGCCTGCAACCAGGTGCTGAAACGAAAATGTCCCGGGGCTGAACCGGTTAAAAATCCCATTGGCACAATGTTTAGCTTTTGTGAACTTTCGTTTGAACGGGTTAAAGATAAGTGCATACGACGCTACCTTCAGGAGCTTCCCACCAGTTTGACCCTTGATGCCAAGGCGGTTGAACTTTTAATTGTAACCGCAGCTCAACTTTTAAATCAATCAGATGAATTTATCAAGGGGATGCAGGAACTTGACCCGACCTGGAAGCCCCGAACAATTATCATACCGGAAAATCTGGTCACTGATATTTGCGGCCATAGTAAATCCTGATCTCTTCGGTTTTACAGCTCTTACAAAACAAACAAGGCGGGTAGCAAATCATTTATTATTTTTTTTCTCTTTCAGCTCAATATACCAGTCATCTTTTCCATAAATTTCATCCATGCAGTCCGGACAGAGGCTATGGCTGAACAGAGCCGTGGAATGCTGCTCAAAATAGCTTTCAAGCTGGTTCCAATACCCCTTGTCATCCCGGATCTTTTTACAGCTTGAACAAATGGGGATAAGGCCGCCAAGGGTTTTTACATCCTTGAGGGCTTTATTTAATTTCTTAATCAGTTCTTCTCTTTCAAATTCCGCTTCTTTGCGTTCTGTAATATCTTTATTTGTCCCTGTACGCCGGGCCGGATTCCCTTTTTCATCCCATTCGGAAACCTTGCCCCGGCCATGTATCCATTTGTATTTTCCGTCCTTGGTTCTTAAGCGAAATTCAAGGGACCAACTCTTTTTCTGACGAATTTGCTCATCCACGTAGGCGATAATTTTTTCCCTGTCCTCAGGGTGGAGCAGATTTTTCCAGGTATCCCTGCAGGCGGGCATTTCATAGGGTTCATACCCAAGCATGGTATAATAGCGAGGACTGAAATAGACTTCATTTCTTTTGTAATCATAATCAAAGATACCGTCGTTCACTGCGTCAATGGCCAATCGAAGTCTTTCTTCCGAGGCTTTCATTCTTGAAAGCTCGTTTTTTAATTCCTGTATATGAAATTCAAGGTCTTCATATGTGGGTTTTTTATCCATAAAACTTTTCCAAAAAAAAATAATTATCTAACATCTTAGTTAAAAACCATGAAGTATGGTTCTTGAAATATCGCCTGTTCCTGATACACCGGTCAACACCATTGCCTGCTCAAGTTCAGTTTTGATTTTATCAATATAGAGTTCCACACCTTCTTGAAGACCGCCAACTGCAGCAATACAAAAGGGACGTCCTATCATAACAGCATCTGCACCAAGTGCAAGCAGTTTTAAAACATCGCCACCGGTTCTTACACCGCCATCGGCAAGAATGGTAATTTTCCCTTTAACAGCATCGCATATGTCCGGCAGAACTGTGGCCGCACCCGGTGTATAATCCAGGACCCTTCCGCCATGGTTGGAAACCACAATGGCATCAGCACCGGCATCAACCGCAGACATGGCATCTTCAACAGTCATTACGCCTTTCAGAATAAATTTAGCTGATACTTTCTTTATAATTTGACCCAATTTTTCCACAGTTTTGGGTGATACCGGCCGACCCATTTTCTTTAAGGTAATCAGCCCTGCCGCATCAATATCAATTCCCATGATACCCGCGCCGCTTTCTTTAACCTTATCCAGCTTTTCAAAAAGCTCTTTATCCTCCCAGGGTTTAATAAACGGAATGCCGTGACCTTGGGCTTGTTTGATAACACTCAACCCGGTTTCATGGATAAAATCAGGCACGCCGTCACCTGTACACCCGATAATACCTTTTTCCCGGCATCCCAGAATAATGGCTTTTATATAATCACCTTCAGAAATACCGCCGCCCATATTAAAGGACACCCCGCCTATGGGTGCAGCAAGAACAGGGATCGACAGTTCCTTTCCCAAAATAGAAACCGTGGTGGAAGGTTCAGTCACATTATGAACCAGGCGCATATTAAAATTAATCTGTTTTAAGGCATTAATATTTGCCTTGAATGAGGATGACGTGCCAACTCCCCCCATCCCGGGTACTTCTCCGACACAGGCATTCCCATTGCATTCTTTACATACCCTGCAATACCCTTTCATCAACTTTTTTGCATTTTCATATATCTTTTCCATAACGCTTATTCCTTATGATAAACAAAGATCATATTGATCTTGCAATTTCCTCGGCTTCACTGATGCAGTACATTAAATGCCTTGGAGATTTTGCATCACCAATCAGATGAAACCCGGCTTTGGTCTTTTTCTCAAGTTTTTTAGCATCCCGGATAGGACTTTGCTTTTCCGAAATTACCACTGAATCAAAACCTGTTAACGTTATTTCATCCCCATTGGCCTTAAATACGACCCCGTCATCTGTGAAGTGTTTAACCGACACATTTTTATGCAGAAAAACATTACCTGTTTTCAGCCGCTCTCTCAGGTAATACCGGTCATTGCTGGACATTTCCTCTGCAAAGCTCTTTTTGCGGTTCAAAACAACAACCTTCTTTCCCTGTTCTGCCAGAAAATCAGCCGTGATCAACCCTGTCATGCCGCCGCCCAGCACAATGACGTTATTTTTGACCTGGTCTTTGCCGCTGATCACATCAACATTGGTCACAAGGTCCATTTTTGTTTGAAACAGCCCTTTAATCACCGGCATATCCGGCATTGACCCTGTGGCAAGAATCACCTTATCAGGATTGATTTCATTGATCAGATCCAATGAAAGTTCTGTGTCATACCAAACCTTAACATCAAGTCTATCCATTTCCTGTTTGAAAAAATCCAG
>JAGLNZ010000326.1 GCA_023139225.1 Desulfobacula sp.
ATTGTAATCATGCTCCTCATGTTTCTGACAAGAATGCCTGTAGCTTTTGTTATGGGTATAGTCGGTTTTGTTGGATTCAGTATTGTTATAAATTTTCACGCCGGACTGGCACTTATGTCCCGAAATGTATATGAAGTCTTTGGATCATATGACTTAACAACCATTCCTTTATTCATCCTTATGGGGCAGCTCGGGTTCAATTCCGGGATCAGCAAACGCCTTTACGATGCCGGCAATAAATTCCTGGGAAGTACCAGGGGCGGGCTTGCCATGGCCACGGTTTCCGCCTGTACAGCCTTTGGTGCTGTCTGCGGTTCCAGTCCTGCAACTGCTGCAACCATGGCAACGGTTGGGCTTCCTGAAATGAAACGCTATAATTATGACGATGAACTTGCTACAGGATCTGTGGCTTCCGGCGGCGGGATCGGCATGATCATGCCCCCCAGTGTCGTCTTGATTATATACGGTATCCTGACAGAGCAATCCATTGGTGCCTTATTTGTTGCGGGAATTTTTCCTGCCCTGCTTGTCACGGTACTGTTCATTATTTCCATATATATCCGCTGCAGGATCAATCCGGAACAAGGTCCCTGCGGTGAAAAATTCACATGGGCTGAAAAATTCAAGGCCTTGCTGGGCCTTGGTGAAACACTTGCCGTATTCATACTTGTCATCGGCGGCATCTTCATCGGTCTTTTTACACCGACAGAGGCTGCTGCTGTTGGTGCCTTTGGCCTGCTTGTTATCGCAATGATAAGAAGACAGATTACCTGGGAAGGTTTTGTCAAATCCCTGAGAGAAACATTAAGAACCTCGTGTATGGTTATGATGCTCATTGCCGGTGCCGTCATTTTTGGTAAATTTTTAGCGGTCACAAGAATACCCTTTGAAATCGCAGGCTGGGTCAGCGAGCTTCAAATGGCACCTTATCTGGTTTTAGCGGTTGTTATCGGGATCTATTTTATCGGCGGCTGTTTTATGGATGCCCTGGCCTTTGTCACTCTGACCGTTCCCATTTTTTATCCGGTTGTCATGGAACTTGGATATGATCCCATCTGGTTTGGTATCATTATCGTTATGGTGACTGAAATGGGGGTTATCACACCGCCTGTCGGCATCAACGTCTATGTGGTTTACGGGGTAGCTAAAAATGTACTGGAACAAGAAGTCCCCCTGGAAAAAATATTCAAGGGAATCTTCCCTTTTCTTATTGCCGTTATCATAGGAGTAGTCATTTTAATTATTTTTCCAAAAATCATCCTGTTTTTGCCCAACCTCATGTATTGACCACCGACTTAAAACTTTAATCTTAAAAGGTTGAGAATAAAAAATTCTCAACCTTTTTAATATCCGGCAACCCGATCTGCTCTGAATCTTTTGGACAGTATATAAAACTTACATCATCAATGATGTTAAATAATTAATCCCCTTTCTGATTTCAATATTCTTTTCTTTTCTTTCCTGTTTAAGATTTAGAACAAGTTGAATACCGGGGATGTTGTAGCGCCGGTTAAAATTAAGTATTGATTTTCCTAAGGTTTCATCTGATCGTTTTACTTCAACCATGACTTCAGGAACATGTTTATTTACAATGCAAAAATCAACTTCGGCTTTATCTTTTGTTCTCAAATAGTTCAAGGTATAAGGTTTTCCAAGATAATCATTAACGGCATATACATGTTTCAACAATGAAACCGCCACAAGATTTTCAAATCTTACCCCTTCATCCCCTTGAACCATGCCGGTATCATAAAAATAAATTTTCGGCTCTTTTAATATGGATCTTGCAATATTCCTTGAATAAGGGGATGTCCTGAATATGATAAATAAGGATTCAAATATCTGAATATATTTTTTGACAGTATTAGGAGATATCCCCACATCCCCGGCAATGGATTTATATGAAACAGGTGATCCCACCCTTAACCGTAACAACTCCAATACAAATTCTATGGCCTTAAAGTCATGAATCCGTTCAAAGTCAAGGACATCGGTTCTGATCAATCCATTCACATACTGCATTCTCCATCGATCAGATTCAATGGGATCGTCTGCGAGAAACGGTTCCGGAAACCCGCCATGCCTGAGTAATTTATCCATATCCACGCCTTCATTGATTCGGAAAAGTTCCGCCGGTGAAAACGGCAGCAGTCGATGCTTAAAAAATCTTCCAGCCATGGAATCACCGCTTGCATGGAATGCCTCAAGCCTTGCACTGCCTGTAATAAGCATTTTCATTGTGGGAGGTTTGGTATCAAAAACACCTTTTACATAATTTTTCCAATCTTTCATCTTATGAATTTCATCTAAAACAAGCAATTTTATATCATCCAGCCAGGATTGATTTTTAATGATTTCCCTGTCCTTAAAATTATCATAATTCAAATACACGCTATTTGAAAATGATCCGGCAATATCCTGGGCCAGCCAGGTTTTACCAACCTGTCTCGGACCGATCAGGAATACAAGCTTCTTGTTTAGATCTTTTAAAATATGCTGTTTTTGAA
>JAGLNZ010000327.1 GCA_023139225.1 Desulfobacula sp.
CAATGTTTTGCCACAAGGTGTTCGGCAAGGATCGGGATATCGGTTATTCTGTCCCTTAAAGGCGGCAGTTCAATGGGAAGGACATTTAACCTGTAAAAAAAATCCTCCCTGAATTCATGATCGGCAATCTTCTGTTTAAGATTCCTGTTGGTGGAGGCAATGATCCGCACATCCACTTTTTTGGCTTTTGTGTCTCCAAGGGGTTTTATTTCCTTTTCCTGGAGGACCCTGAGCAATTTTGTCTGGATGGAAGGCCCGATGTCCCCGATTTCGTCCAGAAAAATCGTTCCCCTGTCCGCTGTCTGAAAAAGCCCATCCTTGTCCCGGGTGGCATTGGTAAATGCTCCCTTTTTATATCCGAACAATTCACTTTCCAGGATGAGCTCCGGAATGGTTGGGCAGTTGACCGGGATAAACGCGTTGTTTTTTCTCGGGCTCAGGGTGTGAATAGATCTTGCTGTCAGATCTTTTCCCGTTCCTGATTCTCCTGTGATCAACACGGTAACATCACTTGATGCAACCAGATTAATTTGATCAAACACCCGTTGCATGGGCTCACTTTTACCGATCAACTCAAAAGGTCCGGTTTCTTTTTCCTTTAAAAGCCGTTTATTTTCTTTTAACAGCAGGCTTCTTTCAAGGGCTTTTTGGATTTTAAAAATGATTTCATCCTGTTCAAAAGGTTTGGGAATAAAATCATAGGCTCCCTTTTTGATGGCCTTTACAGCTGATTCAATATTCCCGAACGCGGTGAGCATGACAACGGTCAAATCAGGATAATTTGACCGTATATATTCAAGCAGTTCAAACCCGTCCATACCGGGCATTCTGATATCGCAGATGACCAGGTCAAAGGCTTTTTGCTCTAAGATAGTCATGGCCATTTTTGCTGAAAACGCCACGGAAACATTACAATTGATTTCAGGCTCAAGGGTTCTTTGCAAAAGCCTTGTCATATCTTTTTCATCATCAACTGCAAGTATGTTTGCTCTCATTTTTATTCCCTGGTCGCACTTAAGTCTGATGTTCTATCAGCAGGAAGGCTGATTATAAATTGTGCTCCCTTTCCTTTACTGCTTTTTACACGGATATCCCCCTGGTGCCGTTTTATAATACCATATCCTACGGAAAGGCCAAGCCCTGTTCCCTGGCCAACCGGTTTGGTGGTAAAAAACGGGTCAAAAATCCTGGACAAATTCTCTTTTCCAATCCCTTTTCCATTATCCTTCACCGTAATCAGAATCTTATCCGGTTCTGTTTTTTGGGTTGTAATATCAATATTGCCCTTTCCATCAACCGCGTGACAGGCATTGATGAGCAGATTTACCATCACCTGGGAAAGCTCCTGTTCATTACCAAGAATATTGAGTCTGTCCCCTGTATAAGGATTCAGCGACATTTCAATATTCCTGAAATCAGAATGATTGGATAAAAATTTGACCACACCATCAACCACCTTGTTGATATCAACAATACTCAATTCAGTTGAGCCCTTTCGTGAAAAGGAAAGAAGGTCGGACACAACTGTTTTACAATTTAGAACATGCTTTTCTATAATTTTCAAGTCATCTTGATGGTCAGGCGCCAATTTTAACAAAAGCTGAGCATATCCAAGTATAATCCCCAGGGGGTTATTTATTTCATGGGCCACACCCGCAGATAATTCTCCAAGAGCGGCAAGCTTGTCTGCCTGGGCAATCTGCCGTTCCATCTGCCTTTTTTCATTTATATTCTTGATGATGAAATGATAGGATTTTGCACATCCAAACGCGCCGTAATCAATACCGCCGGTAATCAGAACCAGCAATGACTCATTGTCCGGTCTTAAAAATTCGGCTTCCTCATTTAAAATATATTCTTTTGAACCGATCTTATTATTGATTCTTTCCCATTCAAACGTATTAGCAAAAAAACTGCCTATGGTCATTTTTTTCATGATCATTTCGTCGCGGGTGTAGCCTGTGAGTGTAATTCCGGCCAAGTTAATCTCCATGACCTTAAATTCACTATCCGTTACAATGATAGTATCCAGGGATTGTTCAAATATCCTGCGGCACTTATGCTCACTGCTTGTAAGCCTTTCTGTTCTTTCAATTACCTTTTGCTCAAGGGTCTGATTTAAATCCATGAGTTCAATATGGGTGTCTTCAAGTTTTTTTCTGCTTGAAAGAATTTTTTCGTTAATTTTCCAGTTTTGATTAAAAAAAAGAGTGATCAGGCCCACCAGCATGAAAGAAACCGTGTTCACACTGCCGGTATAGGCGCTGATGGCATGCCAGGCTTCTGCATTGGATGTAAGAATTAAAAACTGCCTTAAAATATGACCAAATGATCTGGATACGGAAAAAATTAATAATCCCGTACTGATCCACAAAAGATAAAGAAAAACTGCATTGTCAGGATCAATTTCCCTTAGTATTCTGGCTTTATAAAGGGACAGCAATGAAATGACGACCATGGCAACCGACCCTAAAACATCAACTGCCAATATGGGAATAAACGAGGTAATCATTGGATGTCCTTTTTTGCCATCATCTGCCTTTGGTCATCAACAAGACTTGAAAGGCCCTTATAAAGAAACAGCATACCCGGCACGCATAACAAATGGTCCAGTTTTAAAATATAATAAAACCAGGCGAGTATTGATGAATCATTGTTGGTGATGATCCGTATTTTTCCAAAGGAGATATTTTCAATTTTTACGGCATGGATCTGATTATCAAAAAAATGAGCAGTGATGGCATCCAGGTTCCAAAGGATGAAAAAAAAGGCTGAATACTGAATCAGGCGCCACCCTTTTTGTTTGTCCAGGCCTTTGCCTGTGACGGTAAAAATAAGGGCCACCATGGAAAAAAGGAAAAAAAGATGTCCCACCTGGTGGGTGATAATTCCTTCTGAACTTGTGTGAAGCTGGGTGGCATATCCATCAATGGGAAGCAGGATCATCCCTGCAATCGTCATTGCAGGGATAAATTTTATAAACAGCCGTATGCTATACAGATTCTTTTTTGACATATCGTTTTTTATAGATCATTTTTAATACTGCAAAAAGTATAAATGACAAAATAAGACAAAT
>JAGLNZ010000328.1 GCA_023139225.1 Desulfobacula sp.
AATAAGGATATAATCCTAAGGTTTTACCAAATCCCAATTTCTTTAACTTTTGCCAAATCAAAAACAGGCTGAAAAATCCAAGGCTTAATAAAAGTATTTTGACAAATCCCGGTGTGGGTAAAAAAGAAATAGTAACATATTGAAGGTCAAAAACAACAGGTGGTTTAACAAGTGGCCCAATCCCTTCGCCCATCAGTATATCCATGGCCTGGGAGATGCCCGCGATACCAAATATGATAGACCCTGCTAAAAATATATATTTCATATGCATCCTTATAATATGCAATTAACATGCATTTTTTTTAAGTTTTCCCAGTTTACTTCATGAAGAAAGGCTGGTTTATTAAATATCCTATTTATTTAATAGAGCAAATTATATGCCACGATTTGATTCTTGCTTTATTCTCTCGAAAGGCTTGAATATCGCGGGTCTCTATAAGTTTAGATAAAAGCCTGCTGTTGAAGGGAGCTTAACCGCTATGAAAAATAAGTTACAATATTATGTAATTTTTTTCTTAAAAATGAAGACTATTGGTTATAACAAAGAAGAGGTCAACCCTTCTGCAATGGCAAATTTGGTCAATTCGGCAATACTGTGAATGTTTAGTTTAGCCTTCAAGTGTGTCCGATGGATATCAACTGTTTTGACACTAATATTTAATTTTTGGGCAATCTTTCTGCTTTTATGGCCTTCTGCAATCAACTGCAACACCTCTCTTTCTCTCTTGGACAATAATGAAAAGACTGAGACCATGTTATCTGTGGCAAGGCTGCCGTCTGTGCCTGTAACCAGGTGCTTAACCTCCCGGCAGAAAAATTGTTTCCCCGATAAAACCGTTTGAATGCATACTATTAATTCTTTAAATGAACACGATTTTAATATATACCCTGAAGCCCCGGCATTCATCATTCCGGTAACATAAATTTTTTCCATATGCATGGAAAGTGCTATAATCTTAATTTCAGGATTTTTTTCAAGAATTTGTTTTGTCGCTTCCATCCCGTTAAGGCGCGGCATACTGACATCCATGATCACCAGATCAGGCCGATGCAGGGTTGCAAGTTCAATGGCCGAGTGGCCTGAGTTTGCTTTTGCAACAACTTTGAAACCTTTTTCCATTTCCAGGGAGTTGCATAAGCCGTGCTGTAAAATACTGTGATCATCTGCTATAATAATTTTAACTTTTTTCATATAAGCTTTTCTTTGCTTGAAGATATAGGTGCTGTTAATAGAATTTTTGTTCCTTTTCCAGGTTTTGAATCCACCTCAATTTTCCCCCCGAAATTTTCCATCCGCTCTGAAAGAGTATGTAATCCAAACCCATAAGCATCTGAGTTCTTTATAGTATCCACATCAAAACCCGAGCCTTGATCCTCAACCCTTACCATTATTGTTTCTTTGATTTTTGATACTTCTATCCGGCCTTTCTTACAACCGGAATGCTTTAGGACATTGGTAATCAGTTCATTTACCGCCCTGTATAAAGTGACCTTAACCGCCTGGTCAAGAAAAACCTTATCTTCAATATTATTGATATAATGAAAATGGCTGTGGTGTTTAATATTTGTTTCCTCTATTAAAAAACCCAGTGCGATCTCAATATCAAAATCATCCAGTATCGGAGGGCTCAATTGATAAATAAGGGATCGGATTTCCCTGACAGACTGCTCAAGATACTCTTGAACCCAGGTAAGATCCTCTTCTTCATTTATGCCCTTATCTGATTCCCGGATATTCTTTATTTTAGATATGCTCATGGCAAGGGTTTGAGTGACACTGTCATGAAGATCAGAAGCAATTGCCTTTCTTTCACCCTCCTCGGTATAGACAAGATGCTCATTCAACTTTTTGAGCTGGGATGTTCTTTTTGCAATAATTTTCTCAAGTTCATTTTTAATTTTATTTAGCTGATCATTACTCATTTCAAGTTCAATGGTCCTTGATCTGATCCGGCTTTCAAGTTCCAGGGCATGTTCTTTTTCTATTTTTTCCGACACCTTTAATTTTTCAACCATTAAATTGAATGACCTGGCAAGCTTTCCTATTTCATCTTTTCTGTCAATCTGGAGCGTTGAGCTGAAATCACCTTTGGAAACTTTCTGGGTCGCTGTTATAAACTGTTTAATGGGTGAAATAAATATCCATATTGCACAAAAAATTGAACTCACACAAATTGCAATAATCAACAGGGAAAGACTGACAAAGTCTTTCCATATCGTGCTGAGACTTTTTTTCAGGGCTATCCCTGTTTTATGCACCGATGCTGTCATGTCCGCTTGTCTTGCGACCAGAACCAGATGCCATTCAAGCGATCCCAGGCACCCGATGGCTAAAATATATTTCTCATTATTAATCATCAAATTGACAATCCCGTGATGGGTATTGAGAATCTTGGAAGCAACCATGCGGACGGCAGGGATTGAAGAATCCTTTAAACCATAGTTTAAAATGTCGCTTGAATTTTTAAAATGATTTGAATCCGGTTCCATTCCAAAAATATCAAAAAACTCCCTGGGAAATGCAATGAGTTTTCCTTCTTGATCCTGTAAAAATGCAAAAAGAATATTCTCGTTTGCACTTCCTGAAATAAAGGCGCCTTCTTTTAAATCGCTGATGATATATCCCACAGGAATATCAATGCCGGTGATCCCTTTGAATTCGCCCTTTTGATTATAAATCGGCGTTGTGGCCGTTATCATCAAACCGTCTATGACGTCGTCTTTATAAATGCTGGTCCATTGGGTGTCAAAATACCTGATTTTTTGTTTTGTAAAAATGGTAATGGGTTCACCATCCCGCAGATCAAATTCAGAGGAAGGCGGCAGGCTGTAGCAGGCATTTTTAGCTTTCAGGTTCATGGTATAGTAACATCCGATACCTGAAGCCGTTATAATATGCGTTGCCAGGCTTTCATTGACCAGTTCTTTGGACTTTATCAACATAGGTTTAAAATAAGACAGGACATTGAGTTCTTTTTTTATTTCATCAGAAATAGTGTCATCACCCCAGTATGCAGTAATCACAGCCTCATGTTCAGGACTGAAAAAAATCCGGTTCTCCTGATTTAATTCAAGGCTTGACGTTCCTTTTAACGGCACATGGGATAATGCACCAAAGTTATGATAAACACTTGTAACCTGGCTGCCCAACAAGGAAGAAGCTGTCTTAATCTTTTTAAAAATCTCATCATATTTTTTTGCCTGTTCGGCCGCAACCCGGGACAAATAAAAGCGGGACATATTTTTTATTTGTTTTTCATTCACTTTATAGGCATAAGATCCAAACTGTGTAAGAGATGTTCTGGCAATATAAAAAAGAGGCAGGATAATGAACAATAAGGCGATACAGATAAAAACAAATAATTTTTTAGAAAAAGAGAAACTCATTTCTAAAGATATTACACCTTTTTTTAAAATCAGCCATTTGATGGCGTTCTTCACCATACTTACCGAAACTTTAAGGTTTCAACAAGAAAATTTACTATATCAATTCAATAAAGCCGCTCCGATAACACTTAATAATAATTTTATATGATTGTACCATACACTTCTGGCCCAGGCACACCTTAAATCCAAAGAAAAAATAAAATACTTATGAACAAATTTAAATATTCGGTGTCAAAGATAAATAGAGATGATTTTTAAAACCCGAAATATAACAAACATATTTAAGGAGAAAACCATGTCCGGAAAAAATTTTTATTTGCCGCTGATTGCCGGGATTTTTATTTTTTTCACAACTCAAACCATCTGGGCGGATACCCGGGTAGAGGATACATTTAATATTGAAACAAAAGAAGTCACAAAAAGAAAAAAAGCTCCACCTAAGTTCAAGCTGGTTGAATTCACTCATAAAAAACACAATATTGAATATCAAATTTCCTGTGGCGAATGCCATCATGATAAAGACAATAACCCTCTTGACTTAAAACTCGGAGATGATGTCCAACGGTGTGTTGTATGCCATACCAAGCTTAAAAAAGATAAAAAGGATAGAAAAGATATCATGGTGCTTGAAAACGCCATGCACGGCAACTGCATTTCCTGTCATAAAAAAATTAATAAAAAGGCAGGGGATAAAAAGGGTCTGAAAGGTCCTGCGCCTGCCAGTTGCGGAAAGTGTCATATCGCAGTAAAAAAATAAATGCTAATATTATTGCACTATTGAATGATTTGAGTTAATCTTCTTTCATGTTTAATGAAACCCAATTAGAAGCTATTGATAATGTGATCCAAATCAACCTGATAAAGGCCGGGCTTGATAATGTGATTTTTATGGATATGGCAGGTAATACCATTGCAAAACATGATAATGGGAAAAGCCATCTTGATTCCACTGCCTTTGCCGCTCTTGCTGCCGGTAATTTTGCAGCAGTTGATGCAATGGCAAAACTTGTGGGCGAATCCGAATTTTCATTACTCTTTCATAAGGGTGAAAAATCCAGTATTCATTTCAGCAAGATCAATGATGAAACACTTTTAATTACAATGTTCAATAAAGATATATCACTGGGACTGGTAAGATTAAAAGTGGCTGAAACCATCAAGGAAATCAATAATATATTAGCCAATGACTAATCACTGTATCTTCGAGATAGAATCATATCACGATATTTAGTTTTATTTAAGGGGAGTTGGACTTGGCGCTTATCAATGTAAAAACCAAGGAAGTTCAGATTAAAATTGTTTATTATGGTCCGGGCCGAGGTGGAAAAACAACAAATCTTGAATATATCAATAAAAAATATCGGGATCAGATAAAAACAGAAATGGTCAGCCTGAAAACTCAGGATGACCGAACCCTTTTTTTTGATTTCTTACCCTTTGATGTTGGTCAGATCAAAGGGTTTGATATTACAATTCAATTATATACGGTTCCCGGGCAGGTAAAATATAATGCCACAAGAAGACTTGTATTGCGTGGTGTTGACGGTATAGTTTTTGTTGCAGATGTCCAGAAAGAACAACGAAAAAAGAACATCGAATCTCTCAACCAGCTATATGAAAATCTTGAAACGTACAACCTTGACCTGTTTAAAATACCTCTTGCAATGCAATATAATAAAATAGATCTTAAGCAGTCGGATATCCCGATTCTTTCTTCCCAAACCATGCAAAAAGATCTGAACGGCATTTTGCGGGCACCTGCATTTGAAGCCAGCGCTTTGAAAGGCGGCAATGTTATCCAGACTTTGAAAAAAATCATATCAATGACTTTGGGATCAATTCAAGACCAGCTTTTTTAAGGAGGTATTTTTGAATTCTCTAACTGAACTTAAAAATATTATACAGTCTATAAATGAGAATATCACAGACAATGATATTGATGCCTTTCAAAATGAACTTTCACAAATTGGGCAGCAATATGAAAAAAATACAATTATAACATCCTTTTTAAAGATGATGCAATCCCTGGGAAAATATCTGGGCTCAAAAAAAAGCAACGCTCATATCGATTCGATTCCGGTCTTGAATTCAATTGCCCACAAGCTTGATAAAATTATCTATAACCCGGATCTTAAAAAAGATGAGACTGTCCGGATTCTATCCGAAGAAATTCAAAAATATAAATCCTTAAAAAACAAAATAGCTTCCAAGCCTGAGATCAACGATAATGATATAAACGATTTAAAAGCAGTGCTGTTAACCATTGACTGGGAAATTTCCAAGACCACTGTTCAAAATTTTGAAAAAGTTGTCACAAATTTGCTGTTAAAATTAAGAAATTATAAAATCCATCATACATTTTTAAAAATCATTCACAGTACAGGGCGATATATTGGCAATCAAAAAGCAAACGCCCATACGGATTCCGTCTCTTTTTTGCGTTCTGTTTTTGAGGATTTTGAACAGATCGTTCAAAATCCGGACATGCCCTTTAAGGATAAAAAACAGGCTCTGGAAACCCATATCAACCGATTTCATGAATTTAAACGTAAAATTTCCCTGAAAAAGGAAAAAACTCACTTAACACCAGATGTATCTGAAGATGAATTCATTCAGCCCGCCCTCTCTCATATTAAACCAGCGGGCATGCATGCAGCAGATGACATTGTACCTCTAACCACAATCCCCGTTGAAACCGAGGACAAATCTGATCCCGACTCAATTCAACCTGCATTGAAAAATAAAAATAAATCTCCGGCAAAACCAAGGGATATCATGGATGACCTATTCAGCGGAAAAGAATCACCGGCAGATGAATTATTAGATGCCATTCATCTGATGGATGTTCATGGCCCAAACCAGGGCCAGGCCATGAATATGCTTGACCAGAAAGATGATCTCCACTCTAATGGAATTAAAAATTTCACACCCCAGCGCATGGATAATGATCCCATCCCGGAAATCGGAAGCAGGCTGGACGAATTTTTTAGCCTGGATGTCTCCTCAGACGATACAATACCGGGAGATGATAAGAAGGACCAGGCTCTTGAAACAAGCACAATACCTGAAGATGATGCAGCAGACAGCATTGTGCCGTTCCGGAATGAAGATAAACCCTTTGAAGAAGTCCGGCAGGCAGGCATAGAGGATGAACCATTGCCTCAAAGTCCTGAGGCTGCCATATTAAGCCGGTTGAAATCAACCGTTGAAACGGCAGAATGGCTTCAGTACAGATCATCATTGTTATCAATCAATGAAGACATTTCTTATCTTAAAAAATATTGGCAGGATGATCCGGACAAAACCTGCCTGCTTCAAATCATTGCTTCAATCATTAATCTGTTAAAAACCCGGCCTGAAACTATTTTAAAGACAACTATGGACAAGACCAATAAAGCAGACAACATTGTTTCAGATACTCCCCCTGAAAAATCTTTGGGAATCTGGGGGAAAATCAAAACAATGTTCACCTCTTAAAAACGCAACGAATTAAAATGATTCTCTTCTGTGAAGATTGCGGAGCAAAAAATCTTTTAGATTCAACACGGATTAAAAGCGGAAAAGCCGTGTTCAAGTGTGACTCATGCAGTTACATGAATGCATATTTCATCAAAGTCGCCAAAGAAAGCCTCCTTGAAAAAACAGATGCATTTTTCAAAGTAATCCAATCTTTTCCTGAAATTATCGGATCATTTCTCTTTCATAAAAAAATCGGAGTAATAAAAAACAATATGCCCGGTATTCTAAAAGAGACGGATCTGAATATTTTAGGTAAACTTTTGACAAAAAACTTTTCTGCCTGCAGTTCCCAATACCCGGATGTTAATGAGATGGCATTAATCATTTCAAACAAAAATATGATCGTTAAAATGATTAACAACAATTTAGCTGTTATCATTGCCTGCAAAATTTTCCCGGTATCTAAAAACATTATGGATCAATTGAACCGCTTAATTTCAAATGACAAGACATAAAACAAATGATTAAAACAGCAACCCTTGAAAAATTTATTCAGATTTCCAAGATAGCCGGAGTAGATCAATATATCCTTGTGGATCAAAAGGGAAATATTGCTGCCCATGACATAAAAGATTCTGAAAGGGTGGCCCGCATGATCCTTTCGTGTGGTCAAAATTCATTTGCCATCGGTAAAACCCTGTTGAAATATGTGGTGTTTTCCAGGCAAAACCAAAAAAATATTTTTATTTTTCCTGTTGGCAATTATTATCTTGGAGTGGTAAAACAAACCAACATTGATAATTTCGTTCTGGCAGACAATATATTAAAATTTCTGCAAGATCTTCTTAAAACAAGGTCTTAAATAATAGGGAGGTGTTCATGACAGCACAGACGATCATTCTTATTTTCACCCTGGTAATATATCTTATCATCATATTTGTTTTCAATAGAGCCAGAATTAAATATGCCGGTGGAAAAGTCGGGAAGGTAATCAACCTGATTCTGGTAACTGTCTGCCTCTTATTCATTGCCGATTATGTCGTCATTTTTGATAATATTGTGGATACAAATATACTTGAAACCATCAAGTCATTGTTCAGAACGGCAGCGCTTTCTTTTTTGGCCTATGGCGGGGCAAAAGTGGCAGATTCATAGCATAATAAGGCAGCTATCGGGAAAACAAAGAAAAAATTCCGCCTTTGGAGCTGCCTTTTTTATCTATCTTAAAATCAGAGTAAATTTTCATAATAACATTTTTCATATCATTAACGATCTTACTCTTTTCTTTTGAGCCGGCTTGATATTTTTTTACATATTCCAATACTTTTTCAATATCATCCAATATTTTGATCAAAGGATGTGACCCTAATATTTCTCCAACCTTTAATAATACATGGGTTGTATATTCGGCAAATCCTGTAATTAAGAATTCATTCGGATCTTCAATAATATCAATTTTATCCATAGCACCGGTAATAGCCTGAAGGTTTGAATTTCTATGGTTATCCGGATGATAATCCTTAAGTACTTCTTTAAATTCAATAGAAACATCGGCTTTAATCTCTTCAAACAGAGAATAACTTCTGTCCCCTAGTTCATCCACAATATTTTTTCTAACAGCCTGTAGAATGTCATTGAAAACCGTCAGGATGGCTGAACAATCATTATTCCCGCCCTGATCATCCAGTAGAACTTCTTCTTTTTGCTCAATCAACCCGGAGGAGATCACGGAAAAAAAGATTTTATAGACTGCAAATTCATCATAGCCGCTTTCATTGATTATTTGCCGGACAGTGCGGGTACCGTCAATCAAGGAAAGAATCCGCCATTCATTTGCATTGAGTTTAATTTCTTCCTTGCTTTGCACTTTTCCCGACATTTTAAAAACCAGCTTATCACTGGGGATAAATTTCTTGAGAACAGACAATTCATCAATCCGCCTGGAAGCTTCAAGAATCAACTTCATAGGATTCAACTGGGTTATGATCATGCCTTTTAAGTTCAATTTGGCATCTTTATATTCAAACCTGCCTTTCTTCCAAAAAAGAAGATTATATAAAATAGCTTCAACCTGCTTGGTATTATATTTTTTCAGAGTATCAAGGGAGATATATCCTTTTTCAACCATAATTTTGCCCAGATGCATCTTTTCTTCTTTGGCAAAGGCAAGACATTTTTGAAGCTGTTGGGCTGAAATAATGCCGTCAGCCCGCATAAGAAACCCTAATCTTGCCTCCTTCAAAGAGGCAGATGCATAAACAATGGCTCCCTGTTCAAAAAAAACCCGGCTTTCCTCATCATCACAGGTTACGGTAAGCACCCCTGTCTTCTGATCATTGCACAAAAGCTGAAGAATACTTGCCAGAGTTAATCCTTCGAAATCACCCTGAAGATTCATAATATCCTTTTTGTATCATTCCTCATCTTGGTTCCAGCCCTAAAATCACCCAAATCTTTAGAAAAACCGTCAGTCTAATACTATGCCATAATATTATGGTTAACACAATATTATCCTGATACAATAAGTATTCATTGTAAGGCTTTTTAAAATTTAGAAAAGGAAATAAATAATGTTTTTTGTGGACAAGCCATATATCTCAAATTTTTTAAAAAAAACTGTAAGAGATAATGCTATCCCTGTAGTTGGAACAGATATAGCAAAAAAGTTAGGACTTTATAGCGGGACAAAAATAATCAGTGAGGACAGGGCTATTGAAATGGCCCGCAAGTTAACCAACCCTGCTATCTATACCACATCGGAGAATTCAATAGATTGGATATCAAAACATTTAAGCTTTAGTAATCTTCCCGAAAAAATAAAATTATTTAAAGATAAGTTGAAATTTCGTGAACTGACAAAATCAATTTTCCCGAACTTTTACTTTAAAGAGGTTCGTATTGAAAACTTAAAAAAAATTGAGCATAGTGAATTACCGCTGCCGTTTATTATTAAACCAAGTATTGGTTTTTTCAGCATGGGGGTTTATAAAGTTTCAAATATTGAAGAGTGGCCTGGTACGATTGATTCAATATTTGCAGAAATAGATCAAATTAAGGACTTATACCCTGGTGATGTGTTGGACACCAGTTCATTTATTATTGAACAATGTATTAATGGAGAGGAATTTGCTGTTGATGCATATTATAATTCAATTGGTGAACCGGTTATTTTAAGCATACTGAAACATAGTTTTTCTTCAGATACCGATGTTAGTGACAGAGTTTACTTTTCATCCAAAGAAATAATCGAAAATAATCTTAAGGAATTTACAGAATTTGCTGGAAAAATCGGCAATTTGGCCGGCGTAAAAAACTTTCCTGTGCATATTGAACTTAGAAGAGACAGCCATGGTACTTTATTGCCTATCGAAATTAACCCCATGCGGTTTGGCGGCTGGTGTACTACCGCAGACATATCCTTTCTGGCCTATGGATTTAACCCATATTTGTATTTTTACTCACAAAAAAAACCAAACTGGCCTGAGGTTCTCAAAGAAAAAGAAGGGAAAATTTTCAGTATCATTGTGCTCGACAATTCGACTGGAATAGATGTAGAACAGATTACATCGTTTGACTATGAAAAATTACTTTCAAAATTTGAAAACCCAATAGAACTAAGGAAAATTGACTTCCAAAAATATCCTGTTTTTGGTTTCCTGTTCACGGAAACCAGAGAAAACAATTTTATTGAGATTAAAAACATACTGGATTCAGACCTGAATGAATTTATATCAATAAAATAATACAGCATAACAATTTCACCTTCCTGAACCTGTAATCAGAAATTGACAAAACCAATTCCATAATCTATATAGTTCGTATACGAAGGAGTTTAAAAATGGCAAAATTACCAGATGATGTCCCGGATTGCATGGTATTTCTTTTAGCCAAAGCATACCAGAAAGCCCATGCAAATTTCAAAAAACAATTAATCCCCTATGGTCTGACAAACCTACAGCATCTTGTATTGGAGGGTCTTTGGTACAAGCAGGGAATGACTGCAGCTCAACTGGGCAATTTCCTGATTCTTGACAAGGCCACTCTTTCCGGTGTCTTGGAAAGGATGGTAAAAGCAGGATGGGTTGAAAAAAAACCGGATGATAAGGACAAAAGGCTATTGTCGATCCATACCTCCAACAAGGCAGATGACTTGAAAAAAGATTTGATTAAAGAGCGGCAAACTGCCAATGAAGAAATATTAAAAAACTTTTCCATAGAAGAAAAAATATTGTTTAAACGATTTTTAGCCGATGTCATCAGCTGTGAATAAACAAGTTTGAGTACTAACCATATTATAACCTATCAGGTTAAAGGAAAAATTTATGACTTTATTAAACCCGAAAACCCAAAATTTTGAGCATCTTGATCCGGAATCAAAAAAAATCATGAAAAAAACCATTGATTTTTTTGAAACCCGAGGAAAAAAAAGGCTGAAATCAGATTATCATAAAAAAATCTGGTATGAAGACTTTATTGAATTTTTAAAAAAAAACCAAATCTTTGCAACCCTGCTCACACCCTCCAAATATGCAAAAAACAATCAAAATGCACGATGGGATACCAGAAGAATCTGTGATTTTAATGAAATTTTAGGATTTTACAACCTGTCCTATTGGTATACCTGGCAGGTCACTATTTTGGGATTGGGACCCATCTGGATGAGCCCCAATGAAGCTGTTAAACACAAAACCGCTCAATTATTAGAACACGGCCACATTTTTGCCTTTGGCTTGTCGGAAAAAACACATGGTGCCGATCTTTATTCCTCTGACATGTCTTTAACCCCGCTTGGCGAGGGACAATATGTGGCTGACGGCGGGAAATACTATATCGGCAATGCCAATAAAGCAGGTATTGTCTCCACCTTTGGCAAAAATACTGAAACCGATGAGTATGTATTTTTTGCGGTAAATCCTGAACATGAAAACTATGATCTTGTCCAGAATGTGGTTGAATGGGAATCATATGTGGCTGAATATGCTTTAACCGGCTATCCAATTACCAAAGAAGACATCCTTTCAACAGGACAGAATGCCTGGGATTCTGCATTGAACACCATTAATGTGGGGAAATTCAACCTTGGCTGGGCCTCCATCGGCATATGCACCCATGCATTTTATGAGGGACTGAACCATGCTGCCAATAGGAATCTCTATGGTAAATGGGTCACGGATTTTCCACACATCAAACAAATGTTCGTTGATGCATATACAAGACTTGTTGCCATGAAGCTGTTTTCTCAACGTGCTTCAGACTACTTTAGAAGCGCGTCCAAGGATGATAGAAGATACCTTTTATTCAATCCCATGGTTAAAATGAAGGTCCCCACCCAGGGTGAAATGGTGATTGATCTGATATGGGATGTAATTGCGGCAAAGGGATTTGAAAAAGACGCTTATTTTGAAATAGCCGCCACCGATATTCGAGCCCTGCCCAAACTCGAAGGAACCGTCCATGTGAACATGGCACTGATTATCAAATTTATGGCCAACTATTTTTTTAATCCTGGCAATTTCCCTGAAATTGGTCAAAGAGATGATGCGGCCTGCGATGAATTTTTATTTAACCAGGGAGTCACCAAAGGTCTTGGAAAAATCCAGTTTCACGATTTTAAAATAGCATACAACAGTGTAAACCTGCCGAATGTCAATATTTTCAAAAAACAAATAAAAATGTTACAGGAAATGCTCTTAAAGGCAACTCCTGATAAAAACCAGGCTAAAAATATGGACTTTCTTTTATATCTTGGTGAAATGTTCACCCTTGTGGCCTATGGGCAATTGATCATTGAAAAATTCAACATGGATCAATTTGAAGAAGATCTGCTGGAGCAAATCTTTGACTTTATGATCAGGGACTTTTCAGAATATGCATTAAAACTCTATTCAAAAACAGATACCTCAGACATACAGATGGATTATTGCCAGAAAATCATTAAAAAACCTGTAACGGATATAAAAAGATTCACAAGAATATGGGAAACACATGTTATTTCATTAAAAGATTCCTATGAAATGAACCCTTGATCATTAAATGCCATTGGGGTATGGGTAAATAAATGATGCGGATGCCCGATATAGATGCTTATCAATTTAAAAGAATGACCATTAATGGAAAAGGATTATTTTGGAAAACCCCAATGCCCATTTGTTTAAATACTGCCCTCAATGCGGGGTAAAAAATCTATTTGTGTCCGATGAAAAATCTTTTTTATGCGGTTCCTGTGATTTTAAATTTTATTTAAACACGGCTGCCGCTGGGATTGCACTGATTTTCAATAAAAATGATAAACTGCTGGTCACAAAGCGCAAACATGATCCGGCAAAAGGCATGTTAGACCTTCCGGGCGGCTTTGCCGACCCGGGAGAAACAATTGAAGAGTGTTTGATACGGGAAATTAAAGAGGAACTCAATATAGAAATTGGGTCGCTTAACTATTTTTGCAGTGTTCCCAATACATATCTTTATAAAAATATCACATACAGCATTACGGATTTTGCATTTTTATGCAGTGTTAATAATTTTGATACCATACAAGCCTGTGATGATATTTCTGATTTTTATTTTATGAAACTTAACGAGCTTGATAAGAACGCTTTTGGACTTGAATCCCCCAAAATCGTCATTGACCGGTTAAGGATGCAATTTCTTAAAAAAGCCTTTTAATACAAGAAACTCTTTCTTCAATTCCCCAAAAGCATTCATGCTGTCGAAGAGTTCCTCGTTCTTTCCCGCTAATTCCAGATCATGCGCTTTTTGAGAAAGTGCCATGGCGGTGAGGTTTGCCGAGCCGCCTTTTATGGCATGTGATTCTTTTCTCATAGTTTCATAATCATTGGCATGAATGGCCTGCTGGATGACCGGCAGCTGCTCTGACACATTTTCAATGAACTCTTCTATCACCTCTTTTAGAAATGCATCATCCTTTTCAAACTCATCTAATGCTTTTTGATAATTCATGGGATAGTCTTTAGTATCATTGTTCTTCTCTTTTTTTAACGGCCTTGCATCCTGCTTATCCGGGGAATCCTTTGCAGCTTTTTTTGAAATCCATTTGTGTATCATAGATAAAAACAGCTCTCGTTTAAGCGGTTTGGTCATATAATCATCCATATCCGCTTCAAGACATTTCTCCTTGTACCCTCCCAATGCGTGGGCCGTTAAAGCGATGATTGGAACTCTGACAGGGGTAGCACCAAGCTTATTCAGCTGGTTTTCATGATCCCGTATGTACCGGGTTGCCTCATATCCATCCATTTCGGGCATCTGGATATCCATTAGAATCAAATCAAATTGTTTTTCCTTAAAATACTTGACGGCAATTTTCCCGTTTTCTGCCAATGTCGCATTATAACCCGCATTTTGTAAATGTTTCATGGCAATCTGCTGATTAGTGGGATAATCTTCAACAAGAAGAATTTTAAAATTCTTAGCCAATTGCTCAGCTATGGTGTGCCTTGTTATCAAATCTTTTCTATTGTTCGGGGAATGTTTAAAATTTCCAATTACCGTGTCAATGGCAAGTTTTAATTCCTGCCTTTTTACGGGTTTCAAGAGATATCCGTCGATGCCGATCTCTTTGCAAACCTTGCTGTCACCCGCCATGCCCGTTGATGTCAACATAATAATGGGAATGCCATTTAATTTGTCTTTCCCCCTGACAATACGTGCAAACTCAAACCCATCCATTTCAGGCAGTCTGTCATTCACAAGAATGATATCCGGCGCCTTATTTTTAAAAGAATAGTTTTCAAGCAAGGACAGGGCATCTTTAGCACTGCCTGCAACAAAAACACCGGAACCAAATGAGTTTAAATATTGATTCAGCACATACGAGCTTGTCTTATTATCGTCTGCGATCAGGATGGTTTTGTTTTTAAGATCAGGCTGCCGTATTTCAATTTTACGAAATTTTTTTGATCTTTCAAATGGAACTGTGAACCAGAAAGTGCTTCCTTTTCCTTCTTCACTTTCAAGCCCGATTTTACCACCCATTAATTCCACCAATTGCTTTGAAATAGTCGTTCCAAGCCCTGTTCCGCCATATTTACGGGTTGTTGATCCATCAGCCTGGCTGAAACTTTCAAAAATAGTTGCCTGTTTTTCCAAAGGAATGCCGATGCCGGTGTCTTTAATTAGAAATTTTAATTCAACCCCTGTTTTATAATCTTTTACAAGTTCTGCCTGAATAAATATTTCACCCTTATGTGTGAATTTCAATGCATTGGATACAAGATTCACTAATATTTGTCTCAATCGTCCGGGGTCACCCTTCAAATAAGTTGGAATATCAGGGGACAAAAATGATATAAACTCTATACCCTTGTCGTTAACCCCCATGGCAAGGGATGAACAGGCTTGTTCAAATGTGCTTCTGATATCAAAAAAAATGTTCTCAATTTCAAGCTTGCCCACCTCAATTTTTGAAAAATCCAGCACCTCATTTATAATGCTCAATAACGAGCTTGCCTCTGAATCTATGGTTTGAATAAGTTTTTTTAACTCTTTATCTTCTGTTTGTTCCAATGCCAGCTCTGCCATACCCATGATGCCGTTAATGGGTGTGCGGATCTCAT
>JAGLNZ010000329.1 GCA_023139225.1 Desulfobacula sp.
CGGAAGCACTGCAAAAAAAAGCTCAAAAGCTGTTTAATATATCCGGATCAAGGGTAACGGTAATGCCGCCGGATGCCCGACACGTGGATTATAATATTATCCCCATAAATATTTCCGACGGGTGCCTGTATAAATGCCGGTTCTGCAAGGTGAAAAATAAAAAAAAATTCTCTATTCGATCACAACAAGATATTGACAACCAGATTAATCTTCTCAAACAATTATATGATAAGGATATCCTTAATTTCAATGCCTTGTTTTTGGGTGAGCATGATGCGCTGAACGCTCCTTGTGACCTGATTCTCCACACGGCGCAAACGGCCTTTGATGCATTTGAATTCCAAGCATCGTATATGAAAAAAAACTTTATTTTTATGTTTGGAAGTGTTGACTCTTTTTTAAATGCAGGCAAGACCTTTTTTAAAAACCTTAATCGTCTTCCTTTTTTAAGTTTTATCAATATCGGGATAGAATCATATGACCAGGCGACCCTGGACTTTCTCGGCAAACCATTGACCTGCAAAAAAGTGGACCGGGCCTTTGATAAGATACAAACCATAAATGATACATTTCCCAATATAGAAATCACCTGCAATTTTGTAATGGATGAAGCACTTTCGGATTCCCACTATACGACATTAATGACCCTGATCAGGGAAAAGGTCAACAGGACAAAACCCAAGGGATGTATCTACCTGTCCCCCTTGAAATTCGGCAGTCCCTCCCGGCAGGTGCTCTATGATTTTTATAAATTAAAGTCCCGAAGCCGGCTGCCCACGTTTTTATATATGATCCAGCGGCTGTGAAACACCTGATTCAGATATTAAAAATTTGATTTTTTGAATTTGTTATTGAAATTACCAGCCTATCTATTGTAAAATGTCGAAATAATTAAAACTTTAATGAAAAAACATACTTTTTTAATTCTATCATTACTTTTTTTGATTTAAAAAAAAGGGGTGCATATTTGTATGTTAGGGCACAAATCAAAACAATCGGCCCAGGATATCCTAAAACAAGAAGCCGGTGGAATCAGGACACTGGGAAAATTTGAGCTCTGGTTAATTACTGCCATCGCCGTATCATGGGCTCTGTTTCAGCTTTCCCTGGCCGGTTTTTTCATCCTGAACAGCACCTATGAAAGAGCAATCCACCTTGCATTTGCAATCAGCCTTTTGTTCCTCACAAGCCCCTGCATTAAAAAACCTCTGAAAAAATTATCATTTTTATCTGCCACAACCCATATACCCGTCATAGATTATATTTTAGCCATAACGGCTTCTCTTGCAGCACTCTATCTTGCCTTTGATTATCAAGGAATCGGCATGCGGCTGGGTATGCCTCTTTTAAGGGATTTGATTTTCGGTGTTTTGCTCGTTGTACTGCTCCTTGAGGCTGCCAGAAGGATCATAGGACCCGCCCTGCCTATTATTGCCATAGTTTTTACAGGGTATGCTTTTTTAGGGCCGCACATGCCTGATTTTATGGCATTCAAAGGGGTCTCACTGACAAAATATCTGAGTAATAT
>JAGLNZ010000033.1 GCA_023139225.1 Desulfobacula sp.
TATTGTAAAAAATAGTTCTTGCAACGAGTAATGACTTAAATAGTGTAATTTGAAAATAACATGAGTTTAAGAGGCATTGTGATGTCTGTAAAGAATTTAGAAATAAATTTTTACGATAAATACCCGAACGTAACGGCTTGAGGTTTATGATTTTATATCGAAATCGGAAGCATGTTTTAGTTGCCTAAAGTCGCCATTTTAAACCAAAAATAAAAGCATTGGAACCGCCGCCATTAGAAATCAAGCCAAAACCATCTGAACGGTGATGAATTCTCGTAAATACTGCGACACGTGGATATTCCGGTAGCCCAGTGGCCAATTCTAACATCCAATAAATCAAAAATTGGCTCGTATTTTCATTTATCTTCAACTCAAATTCTGGCTCACCCGTTGCAAAGGAAGGTCCTAAACCAAAGGCCACGCTGGTATCGAGAATATCATCCCACCAGAACTTCTCCCACCGAGCCGCAACAAGCGCATTCAGTTCCCAGTGTGTTTGGATATTAAAATGTTTGACAATTTGACCTTCGATCTCGAAACTGGCCTTGTCCTGATATTTGCTGATACATCGTGCAAGAGCCACCCCTATCAGATAGGAATTTTTGAATTCCAAATCGTCAACATCGAAAAAAAAATCTTCCCAATTATTGGATGTCATCCGTCCTGTATATAAATTTAGTGCATAAAGGTGTTCATCGGCCCAACAGGAGGGAACTGCTTGGCCAAAAGGTAGCAAAAGTAAAATGCTTATAGTCAGGATAAAACCAGGCCGCCATTTTTTTGTTGTATGCTTATTTGACATGTTTATATAAAAGCCAAATCATGTTTAATTATTATAACTGGAATGAATATGTGTTCTCAGACTGGTACGGAAGAGTATCATGACAGCAATTTAACAACAGCATAGTAACAGACGTTATGATAACTGTAAAGATTTTAATCCTAAGGTGTTTCGAGGCTTGACCAATAAACCAGTATGAAGATGCAATATTATTGCAAACAAATATTCAAATATATGGAAAAAGGCATAGTCAAATTAATCAAGATCCCCATTCCGCTAATTGGAGACTTGACGTAACATATCTTGATATTTCTTGTTAAAGAGAAATGTATCAGATTTATTTTTTTACATCACAAAAATTATTTGTCGGGCCAGACAAAAGATAGTTTTCAATTTATACCCGATTGCCCTGAAAAGACGGATAGATTATTTTTTTATAAAAGCCATATACTCTTCCCATTCCGCTGGAAGAAGCTGCTTTTTTTTTGTATTACATTCTTTGCAACATGGCACAAGATTAAACTTTTGTGTTTTACCGCCACGGGCTAAAGGAATGATATGATCCATGGTGAGTTCTTTTGGCAAAAAATTATTATTACAATAATGACAAATTCCTAAAGAGCGTTTGCGTTTCCACCATTGACTTTTTCGCAGCTTTCTTGCTTTATCCCTTTCCTTTTTCAAGAACGCTTCATCTGTGAATGTAAAAAATTGATCCATGGGTTTAGTAACCAAATTCGTTTAAAATCCTTGCATTGCTGACCCAGTTTTTAGTTACTTTCACAAAAAGTTTCAACAAAACCTTTTGCCCGGTCATTTGTTCAATGTCTTTTCTTGCTTTAGCCCCAATCTTTGACAGCATGGAACCTCTTTTCCCGATGATGATACCTTTCTGGGAGTCCCTGATGACATGGATGCTGGCATGGATAACGATCAGCTTTTTTTCCACTTCAAATGAATCCACAGTAACCGCGCTTGAATAAGGGATCTCCATCCCTGTTAATCGAAATACTTTTTCCCTGATTATCTCTTTCACCATAAATTTTTCAGATACATCCGTAAATGTCTCTTCAGGGAAGAGTCTGGGACCTTTTGGCAATGAGTTTTCAACTTCTTTAAGAAGATTTTTTACCTGAATACCTTTTTGGGCTGAAACCGGAACAATTGCTTTAAAATCATGCAATTTCTGAAATTCCTCAACAAGCGTATAGACCGCTGCCTTTTTTACCAGATCAATTTTATTCAACGCAAGGACAACCGTTTTAGGTTGTTTTTTCAATTGCGATACGATCAGTTTTTCTGCTGAATAATTTCTTGCAGCTACGTCCACCATAAACAAAATCACATCCACATCTTCCAGGGCCAGTATGGCCTGATCAACAATCCTCCTGTTTAACAGGGTGGTGCTCCTGTGGATCCCCGGTGTATCAACGAGAATGATCTGGGATGACGGCTTGTTGACAATACCAAGTATTCTATCCCTTGTTGTCTGAGGTTTTTTGGATGTAATGGAAATTTTTTGTCCCAACACCTGGTTGAGTAAAGTAGATTTCCCTGCGTTGGGAGCACCGATGATTCCGACAAATCCTGATCGGATGTTATTTTCGTCTTTCTTATTCATTATACCAATCTATTAAATTCTCAATTTCCCCTAAAACCGTATCTCTTCCCTTTTTCGTCTTGGCTGAAAAAAGGATAACACTCTTTTTTTCCCGGTTCATTTGGGAGCAAATGGATAAAACTCTTTTTTGCTGCTTTGTTTTTGACAGTTTATCAGATTTTGTTAAAATTACCAAATAGGGCATTTCATGGGATTCCAGCCAGTCGATCATATCAAATTCTTCTTTTTCAGGATCTCTTCGAATATCAATCAATAAAACCAACCCCAAAAGATTTTTACGATGGGAAAGATACAGGTTAACCATTGGCTGCCATTGAGCCCTGATTTTTTTTGATACTTTGGCATAACCATAACCGGGCAAATCCACAAATGAAAGTTCTTCATTAATCATAAAAAAATTAATGAGCTGGGTACATCCTGGTTTTGAACTTGTTTTCACCATATCTCTTCTCTGGATCAGCGCATTGATCAAAGAGGATTTACCCACATTGGAGCGGCCCGCAAAAGCTATTTCCGGAAAATCATACTCCGGGTACTGGGACGGCTTAACAGCACTTTTGACAAACTCGACAGTTTTAATAATCATTTCAGTTCTTTTAAATAGCCTTCCATACGATCTAAACCGATTTTCAAATTTTCCATTGAATTTGCATAGGAAAATCGTAAATACCCTTCCCCGTTTGC
>JAGLNZ010000330.1 GCA_023139225.1 Desulfobacula sp.
ATTTTTTACCAGGAAATCATACGGTCTTTCAAAGAAAAGACAAGTATCATTGGAGCTATAAAAAGCAGTTTTAAAATAATATTCAACGGCCTTGCCCAGGGTTCAAAAAATATGATGTCAGTGGCACTCGCCTGTGCAGCCGCCGGAATAATCGTGGGTGTTGTAAACATGGGAATCGGCGGGATGATTGCAGATGTGGTTGAGTATCTTTCCCGGGGAAATCTTTTTCTACTGCTTTTAATAACAGCCATGGCAAGCCTGTTAATCGGAATGGGACTGCCGACAACGGCCACCTATATTGTAATGGCGTCTTTAACTGCACCCATTATAGTGAATGTCGGGGGGGCCTACGGTTATGCCATACCCATAATGGCAGCACACCTTTTCTGTTTTTATTTTGGTATTCTTGCTGATGATACACCCCCTGTCGGACTGGCCGCATATGCTGCATCAGCCATTGCAGAATCAGAACCCATCCCCACGGGTATTCAAGGATTTTTGTATGATATCAGAACTTCGGTAATTGCATTCATGTTTGTTGTAAATCCGGACCTGATACTCCATAATATCAATTCATGGCCCCATGCTCTGTTAATCTTTTCCATGGCCCTGGTCGGGATGTCCTGTTTTGAATGTTTTGCCCAGAACTGGTTCCTTATCAGGATAAAATGGTATGAAATTCCGCTTTTCCTTTTGGCTGCGTTTATTTTATTTCATCCGGGTGCCATCGCCTCATTATTGAATATTGATCAATCCCATAAATATTATCTTTTCCCCTTGGGATTTGTTTTTTACGGTACGGCTTTTACGCTTCAAAAATTGAGGATGAAAAAAGGGAAAGAATTTCAATAATTGCACATAGAAAGAGCTTTCAACTCCGTAATTTGATTAAAAACAATTAATCCATTTACAGAATTAATGACTGTTTATTCTTAAAATGTTGTAATCCATTTTTTTCTATTATTCAAGGCTGCGAACTGCCAGAACTCTGTATGCTCTATATTTTGAAATCCTGTCAGTGTATGAGTATCCCCTATGAAAATTAAAAAGCCGGGCTGAAATAGATTCCATTTCAGATGCCCAGACCCATCCACAGGTCAGTTCAATCACGGGGACAATCTTCACTTTCTGACCACAGTCTGTCTCATACCCTTTTGTGTTCTGATCATAAAGTGTCTTGAGTTCATCAATGGCGGGCAAACGCCAATTGTCATAGCTGGTTGGAAGCGTATAGGGAAACGTATATTTAACCCATTGTTGAGCCTGTCTCCAGTTGATGTTGCCATGATTGTCCGTTTTGGACCACATGACATTTAACAGCGTGTCAGTCACTGTACCATCAGCATTGTCAATAAACCGTTCCTTGGCATGGACCGAACCCGGGGCCGTAAAAATGAATAATAAAAAAACTAGAAAAAAAATGGATACTGCTGGGAATTTATTCATAACTTTATCCTATTATGATGATAAAATAAAAAATAAGATCAACAATATACCTTAAACTAAATTTAAGTGATTATAAAGTTTTCGTCAATAAAAAAACTATTTACCCCTATAATTTTTTTGGCCTTATTACCAGTAAAACATGTTTTAATCCAATCTCGCATTTATTACAGATTGATTTTACCCCGTTTTTGATGGTAGTTTCCTTTTCATGGATACAAATAAGCTCATCTCACTTCACGGAGGCCATAGCGGCCAGTATTGCAACCATGCCAGGGATTTGCTTGAAGATATTATCCAAAAATATATAGAACTTGGATTTACAAAAATCGGGATTACCGAACATGTTCCACCAGTCAGCGACCAGTTTTTGTATCCTGATGAAAAAAAACTGAATCTTACGACTGCTGATCTGCACAAAAGATTTGAAGATTACTTTAAAAATCTTAAAAACTTAAAAAAAAAATATATATCTAAAATCATAATCTTTACCGGAATGGAGACAGAAACCTATACCGGCTATGTTGATCATATTAAAAAATTGATCTCAAAATTCAAACCGAATTACATTGTAGGATCTGTCCACCATATTGATGATATCTGTTTTGATTATTCCAAAGAAGAATATGACAGGGTTGTTTCCATGTGCGGTTCGTATGAGGCTATGTATGAAAAATATTTTGACCTGCAATATGATATGATAAAAGCACTTAAACCATTTATTGTAGGACATTTTGATCTGATCAGGATCTATGATAAAGATTATAAAAAAAGGCTTTTACTCCCTCAAATCAACCAGAAAATCCAGAGGAATCTTACGCTTGTAAAATCCTTGAACCTTGTCATGGATTTTAATCTTCGGCCTCTTGCAAGGGGTGAAAAAGAGCCCTATATCACAGGCTCGATCCTTAAAACTGTAAAAAAAATGGGGATACGTGTTGTTCCCGGAGATGATTCCCACGGTGTCACTGAAGCAGGCCTCCATGTTGACAAGGCAATTGAAATATTAAAAACAGCGGGATTTGAGACGCAGTGGCCTGATCCTATGCTTCTAACCTAAGGTTAAAAAGGAAAATAAATGAAAGCGGTTGTTCAGCGGGTAAAAAAATCCCATGTGGTTGTTGACAATGACATTGTTTCTCACATTGGCAACGGCCTTCTGGTACTGCTGGGTGTCCAGAATGATGATACTCAAAAGGATGCGGACTTTCTTGTGGAAAAAATTGTCAACCTGCGGATATTTGAAGATGATAACAACAGGATGAACATTTCCCTTAAGGACGTAAAAGGAGAGCTTATGGTGGTGTCACAGTTTACCCTGCTGGGAGATTGCAAAAAAGGCCGAAGACCCTCCTATATAAAGGCAGCTCCACCTGAAAAAGCCAATGACCTTTATGAGTACTTCATCGGGCGGGCAATAGAGATGGGTGTTGTTACAAAAACGGGTGTTTTCCAGGCAATGATGGATGTCTCCCTGATCAACCAGGGGCCGGTCACCCTGCTTCTGGATACAAAAGAGAAATAAAAAAAAGACAATTTAAAATGAAACCTGAAAATCTTTCAATCGTTCTTGTCGAGCCCCAGGGACCGATTAATATCGGCTCTGTCTGCAGGACTATGATGAATTTTGGATTTACACAGCTTCGGCTGGTAAATCCCACAAAACATTATAAATCCCTTTTGGCAAAAAAAATGGCCTTAAGCGCATTCACAGTTCTTGAAAATGCTTTGATTTTTGATGATCTTGCCTCTGCTCTTTGCGATATACAAATCGCCTTTGGCACGACCCGGCGGTTTGGCAAATACCGAAAAAATTTTTTCACGCCATCAGGCGCCGCCCAAAAACTTCGGGATACTTATCAGAAAAATGCTTGTGCAATAGTGCTCGGCCCGGAAGACACAGGACTTGAGACAAAAGATCTTGATCTGTGCCAGCATTTTATCACCATTCCAACCCATAATGGCTATCCATCCATGAATCTCAGCCATGCCCTGGCGGTGCTGTTATACGAAGTATCTGTAAAATCTGATACAGAGAAGAAATCTTTTGGTCCACAACCTGAAAAACTTGCCAAGGGAAATGAAGTTGAACATATGTTTTCCCATATGAGAGAAAGTCTTTTAAAAATTGATTTTCTTGACAAGCAAAACCCGGAGCATCTTTTAAGAACATTCAGGCGGCTCTTTGGAGCAGCAGGACTCACATCCAGGGATGTCCGGATCATCCGGGGAATGATGAGCAGGATAGACTGGACAGAAGACCAGAGAAGGAAACATACCAATATTCACAATGGATGATCTTAAGGAAACTGATTGGATTTTGAAAAAAAGATTGCCATTAGTATTCTTGAAACCGGTTTTGACGATTGGTGGATTAAAAAATTATTGACAGAAAAGGTAAAAATCAATAAATGCTTGGCTGAAATATAATATTGATTCAACTATCAATTTTGTGGAGGAAATAATGAATTGGATAATTAACACGTTTGGAACGTCCATCGGTAAAAAATTTTTAATGGCACTTTCTGGTGCCTGTTTTATTGGTTTTTTACTCGGACATCTTGGAGGCAATATTACCTTATACTTTGGTAAAGACACCTTTAATTCCTATGCAGAACATCTTCATGCTTTGGGCATTCTTGTCACCATGGCAGAAATATCGCTCCTATCACTTTTAGTGATCCATGTCTTAACCGGAATTATTCTTTTTTTTCAAAACCTGGCTGCACGCCCGCAACGATATGTTGCCAACAAGAGGGCTGGCGGCCGCACATGGGCTTCTGCGACCATGCCGTATACAGGTGTGCTGATCCTGAGTTTTGTTCTCCTTCATTTAATCAATTTTCATTTTGTGAAAAAAACACCGGATAATACAATATTTGATATTGTATCAAAAACCTTTGCCCAGCCCGGTTATATGGTCATTTATATTATTGCCATGATTGTTGTTGCACTTCATGTGAGTCATGGTTTCTGGAGCCTGTTTCAGACCCTTGGCGCCAATCATCCAAAATATATGCCTATTATTACTAAGGTCGGCATTGTACTCAGCCTTGTTTTTGGAATCGGCTTTGGACTTCTTCCGATCTATGTTCCGCTTATTGCTTCATAAGGAGGTCAACCATGCTTGATGGAAAAATCCCGGCAGGACCGCTTGAACAAAAATGGGATAAATACCGTTCAACAATGAAACTGATCAATCCGGCCAATAAAAGAAAATACAATATTATTGTGGTCGGTACCGGCTTAGCTGGAGGCGCTGCTGCAGCAACTTTGGCAGAGCTCGGTTATAATGTGAAAAATTTTTGTATTCAGGACAGCCCCAGAAGGGCTCATAGTATCGCAGCTCAGGGTGGCATCAATGCTGCAAAAAACTACCCCAATGACGGCGACAGTATATGGCGCCTGTTCCATGATACCATTAAAGGCGGCGACTACAGGTCACGGGAAGGCAATGTATACCGACTGGCCCAGGTGAGCAACAATATTATTGATCAATGTGTTGCCCAGGGCGTGCCGTTTGCCCGTGATTATGGCGGTCTTCTGGACAACCGGTCATTTGGTGGTGCCCAGGTATCCCGAACATTTTACGCAAGGGGACAGACAGGGCAGCAACTGCTTCTGGGAGCATACAGCTCCTTATCCCGTCAGATTGGCCTTGGAAAAGTACGAATGTTTCCCCGCAGTGAACTGGTAGATCTGGTCGTTGTGGATGGCCGTACCAGAGGCGTGGTTATGAGAAACCTGGTGAACGGTCAATTGGAAAGCCATGCAGGGGATGCCGTGATTCTTGCCACCGGTGGATACGGCAATGTGTTTTTCTTATCAACCAATGCAGCCTCCTGTAATGTGGGTGCAGCATTCAAAGCCTATAAAAAAGGGGCATATTTTGCCAACCCCTGTTACACACAGATTCACCCGACTTGTATCCCGGTATCCGGCACTCATCAATCCAAGCTGACCCTCATGAGTGAGAGCCTCCGAAATGACGGCCGTGTGTGGGTTCCCAAAGATCCGTCAGATAAACGAAGCCCGGCCAATATTCCGGAATCAGACCGATTTTATTATCTTGAAGAAAAATATCCCAGCTTTGGCAACCTGGTACCCAGGGACGTGGCATCCAGGAACGCCAAAGAAGTCTGCGATAAAGGGCTTGGTGTGAGTGCAACCGGATATGCGGTTTATCTTGATTTCAGCGATGCCATTAAACGGGATGGAAAAGATGTGGTTGCCAAAAAATACGGTAACCTGTTTGATATGTATCACAATATTATAGATGACAATCCTTATGAAACCCCAATGATGATCTACCCGGCAACCCATTATACCATGGGAGGTCTTTGGGTTGATTATGAACTTCAAACCACCATTCCCGGCTGTTTTGCATTGGGTGAAGCCAATTTCTCAGACCATGGTGCAAACCGGCTGGGTGCAAGTGCGCTCATGCAGGGTCTGGCAGACGGATATTTTGTCATTCCTTACACCATTGCACCCTTTCTTGCCAATAACGGAAACTCTGACATTCAAAAAGATCATGCTGCATTTAAAGATGCAGAAAAAAAGGCCGATGCTTATGTGAAAAAAATTCTTTCCATAAACGGAAAACAGACTGCAGATGAAATTCACAGAAAACTGGGTCAGATCATATGGGATTATGTGGGAATGGCCAGGAACAACGAAGGCCTGAAAAAAGCGATCGGTATGATCAAAGAGCTGCAAGAACAATTCTGGAGCAATGTAACGGTTCCGGGTTCTGATACAGATTATAATTTTGCGCTTCAAAAAGCCATGAGAGTTGCTGATTTCCTTGAGTTCGGCGAATTAATGGCTGTGGATGCTTTAGACAGGCAGGAATCATGTGGCGGTCATTTGAATGAAGCTTTCCAGACAGATGAAGGGGAAGCCAGACGGGATGATGATAACTATTGCCATGTTGCAGCATGGGAATATAAAGGACAAGGTAATGAGCCTGCATTTCACAAAGAACCTTTAGTGTTTGAAAATGTAGAATTAACGCAAAGGAGTTACAAGTGACAACACAAGGGAAAACCATAAATATTACACTGAAGGTCTGGCGTCAGAAAGGTCCCGGGGTAAAAGGCAAACTTGAAACCATAGAGGCCAAAAATATTTCCACAGATATGTCATTCCTTGAGATGCTCGATACAATAAATGAAGGCCGGATCGTCCAGGGGAAAGAACCCATAGAATTTGATAATGACTGCCGTGAAGGGATCTGCGGCATGTGCGGTGCAGTAGTAAATGGGATTCCCCATGGCCCGGAAAAAGCCATGACCCTGTGTCAGCTGCATATGCGAAAATTTAAAAACGAAGATATTATTGTTGTGGAACCATGGAGAGCCAGAGCCTTTCCGATTATTAAAGACCTGGTCGTTGATCGGAGCGCTTTAGATAAAATCATCCAATCCGGCGGTTTTGTATCCATGGTGGCTGGCGGTGCGCCTGATGCCAATGCAATCCCAATTTCCCAGAATATTGCTGAAAAAGCAATGGATGCCGCAGCCTGTATTGGATGCGGTGCCTGTGTGGCAGCCTGCCCCAATGCATCTGCCATGCTGTTTGTGAGTGCAAAAATATCTCAGCTTGCTCTGCTTCCTCAGGGTAAACCAGAAGCAGCTCAGCGGGCATGGAATATGGTTCATGCCATGGATGACTGCGGTTTTGGCAATTGTACCAATGAAAAAGAATGCGAAGCAGCATGCCCAAAAGAGATCTCCATTGTGAATATTGCCCGTATGAATCGGGAATTTATCAAAGCCGGCTTTGCTTCACATGTTATGTAAGCTAGTTTTTACAAAAAAATTAAAATAATGAGGCAATAAAATGAAAGTTATTGTTCTTGGCGGCGGGCTTGTCGGTGGCCCCATGGCCCTTGACCTGGCAAAAGATAATGATATTGATGTGACCGTTACAGATATCAGCGGTGACATTTTAAACCGGTTTGAAACCCATCCTGAAATTAAAACCGTTAAACAGGATCTTTCCGACAGGGAAAGCTTGAAAACTTTGGTTTCCAGCTTTGATATGGTGGTCAGTGCAGTGCCCGGATTTATGGGGTATAAAACACTTGAGACTATTATTGAAGCGGGAAAAAATGTAGTGGATATTGCATTTTTCCCGGAAGATGCATTTCTCCTTGATGATTTTGCAAAAAAACAGAATGTTACGGCGATTGTGGATTGTGGTGTGGCTCCCGGGATGAGCAACATGCTCACCGGTTATGCCGATCACCTGCTGGACAAGACCCAAAATGCCCTGATCTATGTTGGCGGGCTGCCCGAGGTCAGAACACAGCCCTGGGAATACAAGGCCGTCTTTTCTCCGATAGATGTAATTGAAGAATATATCCGACCGGCCTTTTATGTTGAAAACAATCAGATCATTGAAATGCCGGCCTTAAGTGATCCTGAATTTATTGACTTTCCCGAGGTTGGAACCCTTGAAGTGTTTAATACAGACGGGTTGCGGTCCTTGATTAAAACCCTTGATATCCCCAATATGAAAGAAAAAACCATGAGGTATCCGGGTCACATTGAAAAAATGATTCTTTTAAGGGAAGCAGGCTTTTTCAGTGAAGAGCCCGTTCTGGTGGACGGCCATATGGTCCGACCCCTGGATGTAACAGCAAAACTTTTGTTTCCCCAGTGGGAGCTTGCACCCGGCGAGGTGGACATCACCATCATGCGGATCATAGTGGAGGGAAAAAAAGACGGTAAAAACAGGAAGTATACCTGGGATCTTCTGGATAAATATGATCCTGAAACAAAGGTCCATTCAATGGCAAGAACCACAGGATATACGGCAACGGTTGTATTAAGGCTGCTGAAGAAAGGTCTTTTTGACCAAAAGGGAATTATACCGCCTGAAATTATCGGTAAAAATCAAGCCTGTGTACAATTTGTTCTTAAGGAACTGAAACAAAGAAATATTATCTATAAAGAAATTATTTCCGAATATTAAAAAAAAATCTGCACACAGAATTTGAGTCTGTGTGCAGATTTCAAGCCATATAATGCCTGGATATAATATTAGCCAGGTATTATTTTATTTTCGTTCTACAATAAGTGCCATGCCCTGGCCACCGCCAATGCAGAGTGTTGCAAGGCCATATCGCAGGTCACGCGCTTTCATTTCATACAAGAGTTTTGTTAAAATGGCACCACCGGATGCTGATACCGGATGTCCCAGTGCAATGGCACCGCCATTTACATTCACCTTATCAATATCCATATTCAGCTCACGCATACATGCCAGAGACTGGGATGCAAAGGCTTCATTCAGCTCAATCAAATCCATATCATCTATGGTCAGTCCTGCTTTTTCAAGGGCCATTTTTGTGGCCGGAATCGGGCCGATTCCCATGTATGCAGGATCAACCCCGGCAGATGCATAAGCGACTATGGATGCCATGGGTGCCAGCCCCAGCTCATCTGCTTTGTCCTTTGACATGACAACCATTGCTGATGCACCATCATTCATACCGGATGAACTTCCCGCTGTAACAGATCCACCCTTTCTGAAAGGTGGTTTCAATTTTTGAAGGGCTTCCATGGTGGTACCGAACCTTGGATGCTCGTCCGTGTCAAATATTTTGGGATCACCTTTTCTCTGGGGAATTTCAACCGGAACGATCTGTTCTTTAAATTTTCCTTCTTTTATGGCTTTTTCAGCAAGCTGCTGGCTTCTAAAGCCGAATGCATCCTGGTCTTCCCTGGACACATTATATTTTTCTGCAACATTTTCAGCTGTCTCTCCCATGGTATTTCCACTTAAGGGATCAAAAAGGATCAGCTGGTCGTTAAGCTGTCCATGACCCAGACGATACCCCCATCTGGCTTTTTTCAACATGAATGTGGCATTACTCATACTCTCCATACCACCGGCAACAATAATATCTGCATCACCGGATTTAATCACCTGGGCTGCAAGCGTAACAGCCTTGATACTTCCTGCACAGGCCTTGCTGATGGTAAACTGGGGTTTTTCTATGGGGATGCCTGCCTTCACGGACACAACACGGGCTGAATTAATGGGAAGATCCCCTGTCCTGTAGCCGGACGCATAGATTACTTCGTCAATCTGATCGCCGGTCAAACCTGCTCTCTTAATAACTTCTTTTATAGGGATGGGACCAAAATCAATATCACTCAACGGAGCGAGTGATCCACCAAATCTACCGATTGCCGTTCTACAGGCCGCAGCTATTACAATTTCTTTCATTTTTCCTCCTGAAAATATGTAAATTTTTATTCTAACCGTAATATAGCTTTAATATAGCTGTATTATAAATAATTAAATGTGTCAACCAAAAACATTAAACAGAACAGATATCCCTGTGACCGGCAGCCATTTTATAAACGCGTGCCATTAGGAAGCATCGGAATGTCAGCTTGTGTGGCAGGCTTGTCCTTAAAAATCAATTCTTTCGGTTTTCCAAAATTTCAAGGACCTTTTTGCACTGATTTTCCGCTCTTTTTTTCATATCTTCTGCAAGTTTTATGGTCTTATTTTTGAACTTCTCATCTGAAATATCCGCCATGTTGATCATGACATTTTTATATGCCCCCCATATGCCTGTCTCCATAGCTTTTGCCCCCACTTCAACATCAGATTTAGATGCAATATTGCCGTACCGGGCAACCTTAATCATAGCATCCCAGGCTGCATCGGCAAGCGTCATTGTGGTTAAGGGAATATCAATGGCTTTTTTCAAACCCTGCTGCATTTTTTCAAGTTTCAGTTCTTTTTTTACTTTGGTATCTTCAGGAAGGCGCAGGGCTTCCACATAGTCATTAAACGCATCCGTATCCGCATCAATCATGGGAATCAGCGCTTTGGCAGCATGGTGAAGGACTGGAACAATTTCACGCATTTTTGCATCAAGATCCTCAAATTTGCGAACGCCTAAGGTCAATTTTGCCACCATGGAGCCAAGTCCAGCACCAATGGCTGCAATGGCTGCAGAAGCAGATCCACCGCCAGGAGCCGAGCTCCTTGATGCCACATCTTCAATAAAATCCCTGACACTCAGGCCTGCCAGGGGCTCATTTTTTTCTTGGGCAATGATATATTCAATTATTTTCTCTTTTGGATTAAACACAGCAACGGAATTAAGACCTAAGCGTTCAATGGCAAGTCTAACCTTCTGGTCTTCATCCAGAACAAAAAGATTCTCTTTTTCAATATAATAATCCGCCGCCATAAGTATGGCTTCCAAGGGAACCACGCCCACAATTTCAGACCCGGTAACAGCTATGTTCAGATCTTTTGCGTCTTTTTTGACTTCTTCAAACAATACATGGGGAGGGGTCACGTGATAGTTGTTCAGATTCACCGTGACCTGGGCAAGATTGTATTCATCCACATACCATCCCATGCCTTTGACCTGCTCAAGCCTTCCGGGTTCATCAAGGCTGCGGCCGGCCTCCCGAAGATTTAAGGCAATTCTGTGGGCCTGGTTGGGTGTGGATAAGAGGTTAACGTTATAGGCAATAAGAAAAAATCTTGCCCCTGTCACGGTTGCCCCCCACTCGGGGATAAATTCGGCCGGTCCGAAATCCGGTTTCCACTCTTTAGTGGTTATCCTGTCTTTTATACCTTCGTACTGCCCTTCTCTTATCTGGGGAAGCTTTTTCCGGTATTCAAGAATTGCGGACTCTTCATAAAGATAAATGGGAATGCCAAGCTCATCAGCAGCACGCCTGCCAAATTCTTTAGAAATATCAACGCACTCTTCCATGGTCACGTCGGCAACAGGAATAAAAGGACATACATCCATGGCGCCCATGCGATGATGGTCGCCCTTATGGGTTCTCATGTCAATTTTTTGT
>JAGLNZ010000331.1 GCA_023139225.1 Desulfobacula sp.
CACTCTGTCTATGAACTGAACCGCTGCGCGGAAGTGGCCTTGGCATATTTTAAAGTAGCATAAAAATTTAAAGGCTTTTAGAACACTGGTTTGCTGAAGGCTTTAGGCATGATTGCCGGAGAACGGGGGGCGAAAACCCGCAATATTTCCGCCAGTCATGTCATTTGCAAAAAGCGCAAATGAAACGCCTGTCATAAATATTGCAATGGGCTTTCGCCCCCCTTATCTCCTACTGCCTCGGTAATACAAAAAAAAATAAAATCAATCCAATTTTTTATTTCAACAAAATAGGTTTATAATGCCTTCAGTACGGCGATAACAGTTCAATTTTATTAATTTTTATCAAGGAGGTATTAAAATGGGCAAAACGCTTAGGACACAGTTTATGGATCATATGATTCTACACCGTTTTTCACCTTGGACCATAAAAAATTATATGGCCACAATGAAGAGACTTGCAAAATTTTACAACAAATCTCCGGATTTGATTACCAATGAACAGATTCAAGATTATCTGCTCTATCTTCTTGAAGAACGCAAACTGTCTTGGGGAACCTGCAATGTTCATCTATCCGGGATGTCATGTTTTTATAAAAAGGTCCTTAAATGGGATGAGGCTAAATTCAAACTTCCCCCAAGACAAAGAATCAAAAAGCTTCCCAATATTTTAAGTGTAGAGGAAGTAAAAAGATTGTTTGAATGCACAACAAACATTAAACACAGGGTCTTACTTAAAACTGTTTACAGTGCCGGTCTTAGAATCAGCGAAGTTGTAAGGCTCAAACCTATACATATTGAAAGTGATCCATCCAGGATGATGATCAGAATAGAACAAGGTAAAGGCAAAAAAGATCGTTACACTGTTTTATCAAAATACCTGCTGGATGAACTCAGAGACTATTGGCGAAAATACAAACCCAGCAAATGGATTTTTCCAGGCTATAATAAGGAAAAGCATATTGGATATACAGCAGCCAGGGGGGCTTTTATCAAAGCAAAAAAAAAGCCGGTATAAAAAGAGGCCGGGGGCTCCATAGCCTCAGGCATAGTTTTGCAACCCACCTTCTTGCCCAGGGAACAGATCTTTTCACCATCAAGCAACTCCTTGGTCACTCCTCCATAAAAACCACCATCATTTATCTTCACCTAATTCAACAGAGAATCACCGAGTTTAAAAGTCCTCTTGATGCCATGTATGAGGATCAGGAGGAGAAAAAATGAAGAATCCCTGTGAAGTTGCAGATGTCTTTCGTTTCTATGGTAAGGATTATCAAAAAGAAAATTTTCTTTCTTATAAAAAGCTCAAGGTCATGAATCATATCACGGTTTGTCGAACTGCCCAGTTAGGGGGTCATATAGAACAATGTGATCAGTGTGGTTTTGAACGCATTGCCTATAACTCATGCAGAGACAGGCATTGTCCCAAATGCCAGACAATGGTTAAAGAAAAATGGCTTAATGACCGGAAGGCCGATTTATTACCTTGTAATTATTTTCATTTGGTTTTCACTGTTCCACATAAACTAAACCCAATCATATTGAGCAACCAAAAAATCATGCTGAATAACTTATTTACTGCTGTTAACCTGACCTTGCAGGCATTTGGAAAAGATCCACAGTGGAAGGTTCAAGGGCAACTTGGATTTATATGCGTCCTTCATACCTGGTCGCAAAAGCTGACAGACCATTTTCATATTCATTGCCTTGTTGCCGGGGGAGCCCTCTCCTTTGACAAAAAACGCTGGATCGCTTCAAAAAAATCATTTTTGTTCAGGGTTCAGTCTTTGGCAAAGGAATTTAAAAAACAATTTCTTGGACTTTTGGAAAAAGCATATTTGAACGATGATTTATTCTTGCCAAGGAAACCGGCAATTTATAAATCCAAACAGGAATTTAAAAACTTTATTCAGTCACTTTTTAAGGTAAAATGGGTTACCTATGCCAAGCGCCCCTTTTCTGGTCCTGAACAGGTGCTTGAGTATCTTGGCCGTTATACCCACAGGGTTGCTATATCAAACAACCGGATCAAATCCATTGATAATGGTCAGGTTTGTTTTGAATACAAGGACAGGGTCGACAACAATACAACCAAAACAATGACCGTATCTGCCCATGAATTCATCCGCAGATTCTTGCTCCATGTACTCCCGCATAATTTTATGAAAATTCGGTATTTTGGATTTTTATCCCACAGGAACAAAAAGCAATCAATCAAGCTTATCCGAAAATTGATCGATCCTGATACCAAAGCACCTCAGAAAACAAAAGAAACAGTTCTTGAGATGATGCAACGACTGACAGGTCAAGATCTCTTATGTTGCCCCAAATGTATGAAAGGAAAAATGACGATCATTAAAAAATTGCCCAATCAGTTTTTAAATTCGTCATGACTGAAGTTTAAATTGAAGTTTGAAATCAGATCGCTGCTCAAGCGATATCGGACCATTGCGCCAAAATTAGGACTTTGGTAAAAAATACTGCAATAATCAACCTCTTGGAATGTAAATAATGCTGTCTTATGTTTATGATTTTTCGGTTTTAAAATTTCTTTCCAGAAAAACCCTTCGAAGAGAAACCATACAATCCCCATAGCCGATCCGGTAAATATTACCATCCAGTTCATACATTTAATCGATTTGTTGCAAATCTGAGAGCAACCTTAAACGCAGGTGCTGGTGGCAACAATCGATTAAACGCTCTTC
>JAGLNZ010000332.1 GCA_023139225.1 Desulfobacula sp.
TAAAATTAGAGCTTCTTTTCACAGATCGAAAACAGATTGTTGAAGATATTACCAAAGTTATCAGTACAAATGATCTAAATATTATCTCTATGGAAGTTGAAAATAAAGATAAAAAAACATTGATTTATATTGAAACAAAAAATTCTCGATTTTCCCCGTCCAACAAAATTATTATCAAAAGCCTGAAAAAGGTATCGGATTTGATCGAAATTACACAAATCAGCTCCATGCCCCAGGAAATCAGGGAGAAAAGGCTTAAGGTAGTTCTTGACAGTATCAGTGACGGTATAATTTCCATTGATAAATTCGGGTTTATTACCACTGTCAACCGGGTTGCAAAAAAAATGCTGGGATGGAATCATCTTATTGCCCTTGGGAAAAAAATTACATCCCTGCCCTTAGAAAATCATGATTTGCTTGACTGCCTTAACGGCAGATCTTTTCAGAATAAAAAAAGAAATATCATCACACAAGACGGCCGGTTCCAGTTTTTTTCAGCCGGGGTCACAATAAAGGATATTACCGGAGAAATCACCGGTGCCATTGAAATTATGCGGGATATGAAAAAAATAAAGGAGCTGGCCAATGAAGTGACCTATCCCACCCAGCACAGCTTCAGTGATATAATAGGAAAGAGTGTCACTATCATGGATGCTATTTCTTTTGCCCAAAAAATTTCCGTATCATCTTCAATCGTATCAATCCGTGGAGAAAGCGGTACGGGAAAAGAACTGTTTGCAAGGGCCGTTCACACGGAAAGCGGCGTTAAGGGTGAATTTGTAGCAGTAAACTGTGCCGCCTTACCGGAATCTTTGCTGGAAAGTGAATTGTTCGGATATGAAAAAGGCTCTTTTACAGGTGCAAAAAAAAATGGCAAACAAGGATTGTTTGAAATTGCAGATAACGGGACCCTTTTTCTGGATGAAATTGCCGACATGCCTATGGGTTCCCAGGCAAAAATATTAAGAGTTATCCAGGAAAAGAGTGTCAGAAGAATTGGCGGCGTCAAAGAGATCCCCGTGAACACAAGAATTATCACAGCCACCTCCAGGCTTTTAGAGCAAATGATAAAAGATAATGAGTTCAGGGAAGATCTTTATTACAGAATCAATGTCCTGCCAATCCATGTTCCCCCATTAAAAGAAAGATACGAAGATATTCCCCTGCTTGCCGATCATTTTTTATCCAGAGCGGCTAAACAGGTAGGGATTCAAGCAAAAAAAATGTCCGATAATGCCATGAAAAAGTTATTCAGTCACAATTGGCCGGGGAATATCCGGGAGTTAAAAAATGTTATTGAACGGGGTGCTATTATTTCCGATGAGGATGTTATTGATGAAAATTCAATCATTTTCGGCCATGATATTGAAAGCACTATAAAAGGCCTTAGGGCAGCTCCTTTTAATGATCTTGAAAACGGCTCGTTAAAAACAATGATAGGAACTTATGAAAAGGAAATCATTGAATCGACATTAAGTCAATATCCAAGCATCCGCCAGAGTGCACGGGCCTTAAATATTTCCCATACGACAATTTTAAACAAAATGAAAAAATATGGCATCAGCAAAAGTTAAGTAAAATCAAAGGAATCTTGAAATTTGCGGTCTTCTTCTATCTAAGCCTTTGCGCCTATTACTTTTAAAAGACAGGCAGACAATCACACCATCTCTTATGCTGCTTCTTCGATCTTTTTTTTGTTTTCTTCTATCTCTTTTTAATTTTCTGCTAACTGTTTTTCTTCGTTCTGAAAAACCATTAATTTTATAAGAAGAATCAATTGCTTCATTTCGAACAGGTATTATTTTGTAGTCAAAGGTCATAATTTTTATCACTAGTATTTATTAATAAAACTTCTTACCTGTTCATGACCATCGTCAAAATATGAAAAAGACTTTAATTTTTGTGTTTTGAATCTTCTATATATTGATTGATTCTTAAAAATGGTATATAGCGAGAATCAAAGGTAAGTATGTGATTTATCATCCAGTTTCTTAATTGTACTATCACATCATCTGTTAAATTTTCAATATCCTCAGAAATCTCGCGTCGCAAAGCGATGGAATTCTTAATGAATTGGCGATGTGCTTTGAAATGCGTTCCAAAATCAGGATACCCCTTTTTCTTCAAGTATTTTTCTTCTGTGTTGAAATATAATTTACTATTTTCGTTTATCACGGAAATCATATTTATACACACTTTGGCTTCTGCGCTCGATTCTTTCATGTCGATTAACTGGTTAAACAATTCAAACATCTTTTTCTGGTGAGCATCAATTTCTTCAATGCCAACACTATATTTGGGTTCCCATTCTATTTTCTCAATATTATTCATTTTTATCTCCCTTATTTTTTTTTAAAAACATTGTTCCCAGGACAGCTATGGAAATTATTATGGCAATCACAATCGTAAATTTAAACCCATAATTGCCGAATTTCGGATAAATAACAAAAGGAACAATATATAGATACAAAACAGCATGAAAGATACCAATTCCAACAATGCGAAGTATTAATTTGTTTTTCATTTAATATTATCAAGCAATTTTACATGAATATTATCAAATCCTCCGTTTGACATTATTAAAATAAGATCTTTGGGCTTTAATTTTGATACCAGAAAACTAATAACCTCATCACTGTTTTTAAAATGATAGGCCTCAATCCCCTTTGTTTTAATGTCAGCCACAAGCTGTTTAGTAGAAAATTTTTCTTTTGAAGGAATATTTTTTTTAACACCGGGTTCACAAATACAGACCATGTCGGCATCTAAAAAAGAATCAGGATATGTGGTTTGAAAAATATTCCTCATGCTTGTATTGGTTCTGGGCTCAAACACAGCGATCACCCTGCCATCCTTGTAAAACGGCTTAACCGCTTTGATCGTCTCCCTGACCGCTGTCGGATGATGGGCAAAATCATCCATTACAGTGATCCCATGTTTAACACCACGAATCTCCTGCCGTCTTTTTATACCGGAAAAAGTTTTTAAAGCCTTGCGTATAATATCATCACTGATGCCAATTCTATTGGCTGCCGCAATACAGGCAAGACAATTATACAGATTATGCCGGCCTGGCAGATTTGTTTCAATTGGATACGCGATATTGGGACCTTGAACATCAAAAAAAGTTTTTGAATTTTGCTGTAGATGGTTTGAAAAAGACCATTTGGCTTGTTCTCCATATTTTTCTATAGATGCAACACAGGATGCAAGAATCTGATTTAAATTGTCATTATCATTAAACGCAATAATATGACTATTCCTTTGTATTTTTTTTACAAAAGTTGAAAATATACTCTTGATATGATCAATGCCGGTGAAGATGTCTGCATGGTCAAATTCAATTCCGGTCATGATGGCAATATCAGGGTCATAATGCATAAACTTCGGCCCTTTATCAAAAAAGGCAGTGTCATATTCATCCCCTTCAATCACCATATACTCGCCGCTTCCTATTCTAAAGCTTGAATTAAAATCTTTTAAAATTCCACCAATTAAAAAAGACGGGTCCATTCCTGCGGTATACAGGATATGGGCCATAATGGAAGAGGTGGTTGTTTTCCCATGGGTTCCTGTAACCAGGATAATTTTTTTATCCTTTGCAATAAATTTGTTCACTGCCTGGGGCA
>JAGLNZ010000333.1 GCA_023139225.1 Desulfobacula sp.
ATCACATGGTCGTTTCTGATGTCTCCATGTGTATACCCGTTTTCATGGAGAATCCGGATCGCCTGGAACAATCGGACCAATTCCTTTAAAATCCCGGGAAGGTATGTTTTATAATATGTATCATACGGCATTTCAAACATACCGATATAATTTAACAAATTCTTTCCCCGGACCGCATCCAGAACCCTTACATTGTTTTGTTTCTTATCTCTTAAAACACTGCCCTGCATAAAATATGGATGACCTCTGACCAGGTCCAGGATTTCCCCTTCTTTCTCAGGATTCCGAAAACACTGAATCGCAATACCGCCCAAGGTGATTTCAAATGTTTCAAAAAAAGACAGCTTAAGATATTTTATCTCTTTTGTGTCCAGATTGATTGCCCGTTTCACCCAGAACTTGGGATCTTCGATCCCGAACCGCATTTCCCGGGCATGGCCTAGGACTTTGAACCTTTTCTTCCCAATATGGATTTCATCTCCGGAATCAATAGAGTAAAAATCCGATGTATCTGTAAAAATTTTTTTTACCATAAATCTAAGGCTCGTTTAAAATTCTAAGCGGCAGGTCCTGCATGGATGCTCTCACAGAAACGATGAAATTTCTAAGCCCCTGATTATCGATCACCAGACCTATAAACTGCCCCAGGATGAGGAACAATTCCATATCCTCTTCATGGAATTCAATCAAACGATTGTTGTATATGCGCATTTCACCAATAGTGTAATTTCTGTATTTGATGGGAATGGCCAGCATGGAAAGCAGGTTTTCCTTTATGGCGGCATCTGGATACTGGACCCGGTCATCTTTATGCAGATCATTAATCAACACCGGCTCTCCCTTGATAAATGAATTACACTTGTCATCCACAAAAACAGGTCCTTTTGTTAAATATTCATCGCTTAACCCAAAACTTCCCATCCTGAAAAGCTGATTTTCCCTGTCGTCAAACAAAAGAATTGAACAGGCCCGCATATCAAATTCGTGGCAGATGTCCTCAACAAGATGGTTCACCAGAAGATCCAGTTGACTATATGCGGATAACGCCCTTGCAAATGCTTGAAACTTTTTCAGGGTAAAGCGTTTTAATGGCTGAGACTTCATGACACATCCTTTTATTTTTATATCCGGTTTGATGAAAAAACAGCTGAAAGAAAATCGAGATATTAATACTATACCATGCCGGTCCGGTTATGACAACGGCCCCTTTTATGATCATAGAATTACCGGTTTTATGCGGTGCGTTTTGTTGGAATTTAGCACGATACTCTCCGAATTCTATATCTGTTATAGTTGTTTTTTTTAATAACTGTAACTGTTTTACCAAATAAAACTGAAGTATGTTGTGAGCTGGAATATGATATTCAGACAAACGACAAAAAAGGAGAACAAAATGAATAAAGGTCATGAACTGATATCTTTATCAAATGCTCTTGGCGCCAGAGAGATATTAAAAAAATTTCTTGCACCCACACCCCTGCGTCAATACCCGAGTCTGGACCGCCTTATTGGTGCAAAGATTTTTGTTAAACATGAAAATCATAATCCCACCGGTACATTTAAAATAAGAGGTGGAATCAATCTTATGCATCAGCTCAGGGGAATGGGGACAAAAGGTGTAATTACCTATTCAACGGGTAACCATGGTACATCTGTAGCGACCAGTGCTAAAATGTTTGATTTGAAGGCAGTCGTGGTCGTTCCGGAAAAATCAAATCCTCTTAAAATTCAAAGTATAAAAGATGCAGGTGCAGAGTTGATTGAACATGGCAAAGATTTTGAAGCAGCCGGCAGAAAAGTTACTCAGCTTGCAGATGAGCGTGGTCTCTATTTTGTTCACCCCGCAAACGAAGCTCATCTTATAAATGGTGTTGCTACAGAATTCCTGGAAATTGTTGAAATGGTTCCCGATATAGACACCATGATCATTCCTATTGGTGCAGGCAGTGAGGCAGCCGCCGCCATAACCGTGCTCAAGCAGATTTGCCCTAAAATTGAAATAATAGGCGTACAGGCCCAAGCATCCAAAGCAGCCTATCTATCCTGGAAGCAGAAAAAAATAGTCTCTGCGTCAAATACAACCTTTGCCGGCGGGGTTGCAACCGGAACAGCCTACGAAGTGCCGTTTTCATTGTATAAAAATGCACTTGACGATTTTGTACTCCTTACGGAAAAAGAACTTTATCAGGGAATAGCACTGGCCGCACATCATACCAGAAATCTTACCGAAGGAGCAGGTTCAGCATGTTTGCGGGCAGCACTAAAAATTCGAGACCGATTGCATGGTAAAAAAGTTGTGATCCAAATGAGCGGAGGAAATGCATCCGGCCATGAGCTGCAAAAGGCGATGACCCAGCCATGTCTTGAAAGCGGTTTTGTTGATTATTGAACCCTGAAAATCTGTGGAAAATCAGGCCCTGGACATAAATTTTTTTGTCTCGGTATTGACCTTGACCATTGCCCCGGGTTCAAGATATTCCGGTACCTGGATTTCAACGCCGTTGGAAAGGGTCGCCGGCTTGGTCCTTGCTGTAGCGCTGGCCCCCTTGAGGCCCGGAGCGGTTTCTGCGATTTCAAACACAAGGGAAATGGGGATCTCAATGGCAACCATGTTATCATCAATGAACAGACCGGAAACACCCTCCATACCGTCTGTAAGCCAAAGCAGTTCATCTTCAATCGCACCTGCCGCTATCATGTACTGGGCATATTCCTGAGTGTCCATGAAGACATGAAAATCGCCGTCGGGATACAGGTATTGTACGGATTTTCTCTGGAGGTCCACATTGTTGAGGATGTCATTGCCTTTGTAGCTTGCTTCATATTTCTGTTTGGTCTTGATATTATTGAACCTGACCTTGTAAAGTGTAACCGCCCCTCTTGCCGAGGGTGTTCTGACATCAATATGTTTCACCATGTAAGCGTCGTTGTTTATCTCGACAACATTCCCTTTTTTTAAATCACAGGCCTTTGGCATGTTCTTCACTCCTGAAAACTATTTATATTTAAAAAACATATAGATACCATTCAACCGGAAAATTTGAAAGTCCATTCCAAGTATGGTAGGGTGACAGCGTATAAAATAATGGTGTTTTTATAATAAAATTGCAAGGAAATCACCAATGCCCTTTTCTGAAAATTCTAATTCTTCCAGCCTGCTGGACATGGAAACTATTGATTTTTTATCAGTACTGAACCGTATGGATGACGGGGTGATTATTGCGGATATAAACGGGGTCATTCTTTTTTACAATGCCGCCCAGTCCAAGATAGACGGATTGGCGGCCCAAGATGTGATCGGGCTCAAAGTGACCGATATTTATAAACTCAACAACCGTACCAGCATGATCATGCAAGCCATTGAACGGCATGCCGCCATAAAGAACCGGGCGTTTTTCTATCAGACCTGTTCCGGAAAAGTGGCCAACACCATTACCAGCGTTTATCCCCTGCTCAAAGGGGGAACCATCAACGGTGTGATCTGTCTTGTCAAGGACTATGAATTGCTTTACCGGTCCACACCCATGGCAACCATCACCGAATGCCGGCCCGACCTTGGCAATGGCACCCGGTACACCTTTGCCGACCTCATCGGCAAAGGATCGGATTTTCAGCGGGTGATGGGCACGGCCAGAAAGGCGGCGGCTTCGGCTTCTCCCATCATGATTCAAGGAGAAACCGGCACAGGCAAGGAATTGTTTGCCCAGTCCATTCACAACCACAGCCCGCGCCGGGAAAAAAAATATGTGGGTGTTAATTGTGCGGCCATTCCCCGTGATCTGCTGGAGGGGGTACTCTTCGGCACTACCAGGGGGGCCTTTACCGGTGCCATGGATAAGCCCGGTATTTTTGAAATCTCCCATGGCGGCACCTTATTTCTTGACGAACTCCTGGCAATGCCGGTTGACCTCCAGGTAAAATTGTTGCGGGTTCTACAGGAAAAATGCGTCCGGCGGGTAGGTTCTGCCATGGAAACGCCTGTGGATGTCAAGATTATCAGTTCTGTAAGCCGGGAGCCCCGCACTGCCATTCGGGAAGGCCTGCTGCGTACAGACCTGTTTTATCGGCTGGGAGTGGTAATGGTCAAACTGCCCCCCTTAAGAGATCGGCAAAACAGCATGCGCGAACTTACCAACCACTTTATAGAGAAATACAACAACCGGCTGGGGACCCACGTAAAACGAATCAGCCGGGAAGTCCTTGAATTGTTCTCAGCCTATCAATGGCCCGGGAATGTAAGAGAGCTTGAGCATTTAATAGAAGGAGCCATGAACATGGCGGGCCGGGAGGAAACCATAGGAATCGAGCATTTCACACCCGGACTGGATTGCCTGGAACAACTTGATTTCACCAGCCCGGACCTTCCCTTTTTCATCCCCAAAAGCCCGGGTGTCCCTTCATCTGTGGAACCGGCACAGAACCTTGATCCATCCCCCTCCCAGAACCTGAAACAGACCCAGATTGATCAGGAAAAAGCTGCCATTAAAGCCGCTCTTTCCGTAGCAGGAGGGAACGTGACCATGGCGTCAAAAAACCTGGGTATTTCAAGGCAGCTGCTTCATTATAAAATAAAAAAATATGGGTTTTGCCGTGTGGATTTCATTGTGCGCCCATCCTGACAGTCAAATTTTTTTCAGGCGACAATTTTTTTTCTATCCATAGGTTAATCCAGGTGAAAAAATTTTTTCTATCCAGGCGAATCTACAATCCACCTCTTGCTTTAAAATCTTAATATTTTCAATAATATTAATTGGTTATTTAAAAAAATTCCTTTGGCAATATTCTGGCATGCAATCTGCAATTATCGAAATTGAGTCCACTGGCCTAACCGGTTGAAGGGCCGTCAGAGTGGATAGGATATAAACCGATTTTACAGGAGTTAAGTTTGGAAAAAACCATCAAGTCAACAAAACCATTTGATCCTTTTGTGTTCTGGATTTCCGCCTCTGTCACCATCCTTTTTGTTCTCTGGTCTGTTATCTTTCCCGAGAACATGACCACTATAATCAACGCTGTTTTCAGCTGGACCACCACCCAATGGGGGTGGCTCTACCTATTAACGGTTTTTATGCTGGTCATCGGCTGCTTTATGCTCATGGGACAAAAATACGGCACAATGAAACTGGGACTTCCCAATGACAAACCGGAATTTTCCAACTTTTCCTGGTTTGCCATGCTTTTCGGGTCTGCCATTGCCGCCGGCATCGTCTTCTGGGGGCCTGCTGAACCGGCTTACCACTCTATGACTCCGCCTCCCTATTTTGGCGGAGAAGCCAACACCCCGCTCGCTGGTGCCAATGCCATGACCTACTCTTTTTTCCACTGGGGCTTGAGCGCCTGGTCCATTTATGCCATGCTGACCATTGCCATAGGCCATGCCTGTTTTACCCAAAATCTTCCCTTGAAATTTTCCAGTGCCTTCTACTATGTCATTGGCGACAGAATCCACGGCACCTGGGGAAAAATCCTGGATATTTTCGCCGTGTTTGCAACTCTGGGCGGCCTTGCCACCACCACGGGATTTGTGGCCCTTCAATTGTCTGCCGGGCTTAAATACCAATACGGTCTGCAGTTAGGCCCCTCCAGCACTTATATCATCATCGGTGTTCTCACCGCTATTTTCACCCTGTCCGTGTACACAGGACTCCAGAAAGGTGTGAAGCTCATTGGCGATATCAACATGTGGGTGTTTGTCCTGGTCTGGTTTTTTATCCTGATCGTCGGACCCACCATTTTTTTAATCAATTTGACAACCAATGCCCTTGGTCAGTACCTGCTTCATTTTATTCCCATGAGCCTTTTTACTGCTCCGGGATTTGAAGGTAATTGGATCGGGTCCTGGACAGTCTTCTACTGGGCATGGTGGATGAGCTGGGCTCCTTTTGTGGCTGTTTTTATTGCACGGATTTCCAGAGGAAGAACTATCCGCCAGAC
>JAGLNZ010000334.1 GCA_023139225.1 Desulfobacula sp.
GCGCCATCATGAAGGAACACGGCATGGAAAGTGCCATATTTGCCATTGCCCAGAACCTTCCCGTAAGCCAGATTCTGGCGGTTGCCCTGATCTTTCTCATTGGTACCTTCTTTTTAACCTCAGCCAATTCCGCAGCCATCTCCCTTGCCATGTTTGTTTCCGGCCATGAAAATCCGGGACGGAACCTGCGGGCCTTCTGGGGGATTGCCCTGGGTGCTGTAGCAGCTGTCCTGGCCGGAAGCGGAAGCCTTAAAGCCATCCAGACCGCATCCATTGCAACGGCGTTTCCCTTGATGTTTCTCTTGCTGCTGGTACTTTATGGTACGTTCAAGGGATTGAACGAATACAAGAAACAAACAGAGCATAAATAACCTTTCGGGGGAGTTTCCATGTACAACCGAATGCAGGAATTGAGTATTCAAGATTTACAAAAGATCCATGATATTACCGTTGACATCTTAAAAAACACTGGGGTTTCGTTTAATGATAAAGAAACACTCGGGATTTTTAAAGCAAACGGGCACAGAGTGGATGGAGCCATTGTATTTTTTGAAGAATCCAATATTCAAACAGCATTGAAGACTGCTCCCGGACTATTCACTGTACATGCCAGAAACCCGGAAAAAAGTATAAAAATCGGGGAAGATGATTTTGTCTTTCTGCCTGGATACGGAGCCTCCTTTATCATGGATATCAAAGGCAATCAGCGCCGGGCCACCATGGAAGATTATGATAATTTCTGTAAACTGATCCAGACTTCCCCTTACATTGACATGAATGGCTGGATGATGGTGGAACCGGCTGATATGCCCCATGAAACTGTTTGCCTGGACCTGAATCTGTCCAATATGCTTTTGTGTGACAAACCATTCATGGGGAGCCCGATATCCCGTCAGGGAGCCAGGGACGGCATTGAAATGGCCGGCATCATCTGGGGAGGCAAGGAAAATATCATGGACAAGACCGTGTCTGTATCTCTGATCAATTCCATGTCCCCTTTGCTGTTTTCCGGGGAGATGGCTGGTGCACTTGTTGAACTTGCACGTCACAACCAGGCATGTGTAGTGACCTCCAAGGTCTTGGTCGGTGATTCCGATGCTGCACCGCTGGAGAGAATTCTGGCTCTTCAAAATGCAGAGATTCTTGCCGGTATTACTCTGGCCCAGCTGGTCAGGCCGGGAGTTCCCGTGATCTATGGGACCACGTCATCTGCCAGGGATATCAAAACCGGAGCGCTATCCATCGGCGCGCCCGAGCTGTCCAAAATCATCCAGTTAACAGCCCAAATGGCACGGTTTTACAATCTGCCTTCCCGATCCGGGGGTTCGCTGACTGATGCACTATGTGTTGATGCCCAGGCCGGTGCAGAATCAACCCTGGCTCTTTTAACTGCTGCCGGAAGCGGGGTCAATTTCATCCTCCATGCCTGCGGTATTTTGGGCTCCTATACTGCCATGAGTTTTGAAAAATTCCTTATTGATGAAGAAATCTGCGGTATGGTGAGAAACATGATACACCCTTTGTCTGAAATTTTTATCCCTTCTTTTATGGGTCGAAAAAACAGGGATACCTGGGTAAAAAATGGCAGACAACGGATTGATCAAATTGCTGAAGACAAGGTAGCACAGCGTCTGGCTGCCTATGAGAAGCCGGATATCGAACCAAAGATTGAACAACAATTGACTGAATATGTCGAAACCCGAAAGCATGCATAAAACAAACAAATCAAAAAAGAGGTATAAAAAATGAACGATAATACCAATGAATATTTCAAAGACGGATTAAAGCATGAACAAAATTATGATTTTGAATCTGCAAAAAAAGTATATGAAAATCTCCTGGCAGATACGCAGGATCCAAAAATAGCAGAAAAAACAAAATTGAGAATGGAGGACATGGATGACCTGATTGCTGAAAAAAAGATTTACCAGAGGATCGATGAAAACGGTAAAAAGGTCTTGACTGATGTGGGTATCAATATTGCTGAAAGCCCTGAATTAATGGATATTCTTGTTGAGGCTGATGCCATTGATTTTGAGAGCGATAAAGCAGTATTTGTCCCGCTGAAAAGGGATTATATAGACAAGTGCCTGGAAAATGTTCCACGGTCAATGCCGGCAGACCCGGGCATGAACTGCTTTGGAACGGGTGCAACACCGCCGTTTTTAAAACGCCCGGGTGATGATGAACTCAAGGCGGCAAGCAAAGATGAATTCAAGAGGATTGTCCAGATTGTGGGGGACTATTCTGATACTGTGGGGATTTTCAGTCTTCCCGTGGCCTTTGATAAAAGCATATCCAGCTATGAGGTTGCAAAACTCATGGAAGAAGGGTTTAATGGGCTTAAAATGACCACAACAACAGCAATGAGTGATGATGAGATCCTTTTTTTAAAGGACAAGGACCACTGGCTTGACGGAACAAGCCTGATTACCTCCCTTGCCCCCATGCCCACCATGGTGGATGCATTTTTGCGCAGTGCAAGGACCGGCACGAATCTTCTCTTGCTGGACCTTACCATTGCAGGCGCTTCAGGGCCGGGAAGTCCGGAAGCCCTTCTGACCCAGATCCATGCCCAGGTCATGTTCATGATGGTATTGGCCCAGACGGTAAACCCCGGTGTTTCCTGCATGCACGGCGGCATACCCGGCGTGGTTGAAACCGGTGGTGACCTTTCTTACAGTTCTCGACATCAGCCCCTTATCAATGCTGCCATGGCACGGCTGAATACATGGATTACGAAGTTTCCTTCCGCCCAGTCCGGGGGAAGCACAAGTATATCACAAATGAATGAAACCGCTGTTATGGAGTCTGAATTAAGCCGTAATACCATTCGTAAATACGGAGCCCATATTATCCGTCATTCACTGGGAGCAATGGGAAGCCTGAATTTCTTCAGCATTGAAAAATTTATACAAGATTGTGAACGGGAGAAAAAATCAAGTAAAATATTCAACCAGGCCCCTAAAGATAAGGGTATTATACCCCTTTATCTGCCAGCAGACGACAACACCCTGGAAGGCATAAAAGATATCGCTGAAAAGGGGAACCCAAAGAGCGCGGAGCATACCCTGAGAAATGTTGAATCATTCATGAAATGGGAAAAGACCATTAATGATGCGGCAAGACAAAAACTTTATTATCCCCAGCTCAGCGATACGGTTATCGAGCGGATACGCAAAGGAGAAATGATTCCCTGATTCTATTAAAAAAAAGCAAGGCTCATAAGGGATAAGTAATATTTAAAATCCGGAGGATAGTATGACAGATAAAAACAAGCCTATAATCAAAAGACTTTTCGGAGAAGAAATTGACACGCAGGTTTTATACGGTGCCACAGCGCTTGCCCTGCCTTTTATCATACTGGGAGCAATTTCACCTGCCATACTAGGCAGGGCCGGTTCGGCAGCCCTGAATCTTTTGACCGGATCATTCTCCTGGCTTTATCTTATGAGTTGCTCTCTTTTTGTGGTGATTGCCATTGTGATCGCGTTATCCCCTCTGGGAAAAATAAAACTTGGCCGGGATGATGAAAAACCTGAGTTTTCTTTTCTAAGCTGGTTTGCCATGCTTTTTTCAGCCGGGATGGGAATCGGGCTGATATTCTGGTCCTGCTCCGAACCCATGGTCCATTTTATGTCACCGCCAAAGGGAGACGCCGGTACGATTGGAGCCGCACGGCAGGCATTTGAAATCTTCTTTTTCCACTGGGGACTGCATGCCTGGGCCACTTATATCGTTGTCGGCCTTCCAATGGCATATTTTGTATTCCGGAAAGGCAAACCCGCGACAATTTCATCCTGTATCGGCACCGGACCCAATCCCAAAAAAATGGCTGGTATAGGAAACAAAATGGTCAACATTCTTGCCATATGGGCCACAATAATGGGCGTTGTAACATCCCTTGGCATGGGAGCCATCCAGATTAACTCTGGTCTTTCACATTCCACGGGAATTCCGACAGGTCCGGTTCCAACGGCGATCATCATTGCCATCATCACGATTATTTTTATCATATCCGCACTGACCGGGGTGTCAAAGGGGATAAAGATTCTCTCTCTTGTCAATGTGGCCCTTATGGTCACCCTGCTGCTTTTTTTCTTTGTTTTCGGTCCCTTTGACTATATTGTAAAAACTTTTTTCCAGGCCATAACAGATTATGCAAAGAACTTTTTATCTCTTTCCACAAGCCTTGTTTTGTATGATAATCCAGACTGGACAAAATCATGGACAGTTTTTTACTGGGCCTGGTGGATCGCCTGGGCACCCTTTGTCGGTGCATTTATCGCAAGAATTTCAAAGGGAAGGACAATCCGGCAGTTTATACTGGTTGTTTTGCTGGCACCAACACTTTTTTCCTATATTTTTTCAACGGCCCTTGGCGGAACTGCCATTTACCTTGATCTTTTCCAAAATGCCGCCATAGGCGAAGCTGTGAAAAAGAGTGTCGAGGTTGCATTGTTTGAGACGCTGAGCCATATCCCGCTTTATGGACTTTTAATTATTTTTACAAATATCCTGATTGCATCGTTTTTTATTACATCGGCTGATTCCGCAACCTATGTCATCAGCCGTTACTCAACCGCCGGGCTTGAATCAAAAAATCCGCGTGCAGGCAAGCGTCTGATCATCTTCTGGGGAACAATTCTGGGCGGGCTTGCCATTGTCCTGATTTTTTCAGGCGGGCTTTCATCACTTCAGACAGCCTCCATTGTCGGTGCCTTTCCTTTTCTAATAATTATGTTTATTTTATGGATTGTTGTGATCAAAGAACTGATCAAAGATTACAAATCAATTCCATCGAAATACGGCAGTTGAATGATAAAGGTGGTGCATTTCCCGGGGGTGGATTTAACATACATTTTGCCTTTGTGATCGTTTGCAATGATAAAGTAAGATACTGAAAGTCCCAATCCCGTACCTTTCCCCGCCTCCTTGGTGGTAAAAAAAGGTTCAAACAATCGCTTTTGAATGTCTTCATTCATCCCTGGCCCGTTATCCTCGACTTCAATACGCACCATATTGGTCTCTTTTTTCAATCGAAGGATGAACCGGGATTCTTTTTGAGGGTTTGAAATATCATGCATGGCATGAGCTCCGTTCTTGAACAGATTTAAAAATACCTGCTGAATTTTGCCTTCGTCACAGAGCACTCTTGGTATATCCGGGTCAAATTCCGTCTCTATGCATATTTTTTTAAAATCATATTGCTTTTTAAGGTCATAATCATTTTTGGCAAGCTCAACAGTGTCCAGCAGTAATGCAGCCAGGTCATTGGCCTTGAAGACGGTATCGCTTTTTCTGGCAAAACTGAGCATATTGGTAATGATTTTGGCGGCCCGCCCGCCTGTTTTATTGATCATTTCAAGCGTTTCAAGGATACCTCGCCGGGACATGAACTCCTTTATGCTCCCCATCTTAAGTCCCAATTCTTCAGCAACTTTATTATTGGCAGGAATATCGCCTGACAACCGCTGATAAACAACTTGAGTATTTTGCATCATTCCGGCCAGAGGATTGTTTATTTCATGAGCCATGCCTGCGGCAAGCCCTCCGATGGACAGCATTTTTTCAGACTGAATCATCATTTCTTCCAGCAACACCTGATCCGTGATGTTGTCCATGCGGATCACAGCCCCATCCACACCATTGGTAATCAAGGGATAAATGATAATATCCTCATACTGGATATCCCCTTTTTTTTGAAAACTGTTCTTAAGACTGGTCTTGACCTGTTTAGATACAATACTTTCAGCGATCTGGTCCATATTTTGCGACAACCTGGGGAGCAATTCAATGACATCTTTTCCCACGGCATCTTCTAAGCGGATTCCCGTTTCCATCTGGGCCTGCAGATTCCACTGGGTGACCTGTTGTCTCTTGTTCACGCCCACAAGTATAGAGGGCATTGAATTAATAATATTGAACAGATAATTTTGTAAAAGTGCAATTTCGTCAAGGTTCTGTTTACGCTCAATAGCAATGCCCACCTGATTTGATACTGCAACCAGGATATCCTGATCTTTCCTGGTAAAATATTGGGGATTATCATAGCTTTGAATGGCCATGATGCCGATGACCTTTTTTTGTACAATCAAGGGTACACCAATCCATTGTTTTGGCGTTGTCCCAACTATTCTTTTTTGCCGGCTTCTTTCAATGAGCATTTCCTCTGTTAAAAAAACAGGGTTTTGGCTTAATATGACCTCACCGGTCAGGGATGCATTTACATCAATGCTTTTTTCATAAAAAATCTTTGAGTCAAATTGATCTACAAAAAACGGGATTTTTACAGAACTTTTTTTTTCATTATAGATTGCTATAAAAAAATTGGGCAGATTCAATAACTTATTTAAAAAATGATAAATGCTTGAATACAGGTCATTAAGGTTTTCAGTGGACATGACAGCATCGGATATATCAAACAAGGTCTGGGTCAGTTTTCTTGAAAATCGGTTTTTCTCTGCCTCTTTTTCAAGGGCATCTATCTTTTGCTTCTGCTCAGTTATTTTATTTACTAGCTGGTTCGTGTTTAATTCCTTACCCATTTCATCCCTCCCGGCTCTCTATGA
>JAGLNZ010000335.1 GCA_023139225.1 Desulfobacula sp.
AATGCAAACCACGAGAAAAAGAATAAAGTATATTGGATTGGATGTCCACATCAGACTCATATCAACATAAAATAAATCCAGGATCATTAGTTGGGTATAATTCCTATAATATTTAAACCCCTATACTGACCTGCGCCCTTTCATCTTTTATTTTTTTATATCCTTTACTTTGCTTTTTATGATTTCCAGTACATTGTTGCCGCTTTTTTTTGCAATTATATGGGCATCATCCACAATTTTTTCTGCATAAGCTGATATAACTGCCTCATCGGGTAAAGCTGTACCGGATTTTTCATATTTCCAGACAAGAAGTTTTTTAGCTAAAGCAACCTCTTGTTTCCAGATAAATCCTTTTTTTCCAAAAATTGCCATAGGGGAATGCCTCTCCATGATATTAATAATGAGTTTCAAATCTGATTTTACTGTTTTTTTCATTCTGCATCATCACACGCACGACGAACCAACCATGCCCCAATGGAGATAAAGACGGCCCCAACTATCAACCCATTGTTCATTGCTCCTTTATAAAACAAGCCAATAACCATGGAGGATCCAATGGGAATAAAGTATGCAAGAGAGGCTATCAGGAGAACAGGCCCGTTTTTAACACTAATTTCATACAAAGAATATGCAATCCCTACCGGCCCCACACCACCAAGCAGAATCCAAAAACAAATTTCTCCTGACCAGGGAGGGATATTGTGCCATTCATGGGAAAAAGCAGCTAATAAACCTGCCAGTATTGCGCAAATAGCAAAGTGAAAAGCGGTTCCACCTTTTTCCTCTGGAATTTTCCATTTGCGTAACAGCACAACATAAAACGCCCACAAAAATCCACCAGATAGCGCTAAAACATGAGGGATAATATTTGTGGGCGGCTGTGCAAAAAGATCAAACCCGCGTGATATGATTACACCGAACAAACCCATCAAAATCCCAATGACCGCCAATGGTATTTTGGGCTTACTGCCAAGCAGCAATATTCCCAAGACAACCATCCATACAGGCCACAAATAATTGAGCAGGTTTATCTGCCCAATATCTGCCTCTGCCGCAATGCCAAATGCCTTTGCCAGCATTACTGTATAGACAGCTACGCCAAAAAAACCAGCTACAATTACTTTAAACGGCAGAAGAACCATATCAGATAAAGGTTGCCCTCGAAAATATTGGAGCACAATAGCGGTAAGAGATCCCGTACCTGTCATAAATGTAAGGTAAACCATGGATGACCCCATGAGTTCAGAACCCATGCGAAAACACACACCACTCCAGCACCAAAGTAGAATCGCAATAATCCCCAGTATAACTGGTCTGTTACTCTTCATATAATAATTAACTCCACTCCTCATGTTCGCTGATTTCATTGATTATTTCTCTCATTTTATCTGCCATGTATCATCCTTTTCCAGAACCAATCTCGGGCCGGCGCCGTCGAGCCAGTCTTTTGCAGGCAGACCGGCTTGACCAGTGCATTTTTTTGTTAGGATAAGATGACTGACCGGAAAAAATTATTGTTGGCCCTTTTTTGTAATAGGAGATTTATGATATTTTTACGCCACAGATGACATGTATTTAAATTTTTTATATGATGTATCATTGCCTAATGTTATGCCATTGAACCTGACATAATAGCTTCATAATCTCTACCCCCATAGAATATATTCAGAATCCTAACCACCTGTTGGTCTTCATCAACGACAAAAGCTACAATGGTTTTTTTATCGAAGGGATAGATTCTTAAATCTTTCATTAAATCGTTGCGTTGCTGCCCTCTTAGAGATGCCGTTTCTAACTTTTGACATTTGAGTCTAAGCTTTTCAA
>JAGLNZ010000336.1 GCA_023139225.1 Desulfobacula sp.
AAAGACCTTGAAGGGTTGCTTGATCTGTCAGACTCAGGAAGCCTTTCATAAGCCCAAAAAGCACAAAACCTATGGCAAAAAAGGTAAAGTACACCATTTTTGGGAAAGACCTTGATCCTGCTGCTGTATCGCAGATGGAAGATGCAGTAAGCCTGCCTGTTTCCGTCAAAGGTGCGTTAATGCCGGATGCCCATTTAGGATACGGGCTTCCCATCGGTGGTGTGCTGGCGGTCAAGGATGCTGTTATTCCATACGCCGTGGGGGTTGACATTGCCTGCCGGATGAAAATATCTGTGCTTCCCATACCTTTTAAGGAGTATGAAACCCATAAACAGATCTTCAGGCAGGCCCTTGAAACCCAGACAAACTTCGGTGTGGGAGAGGAATTTGCCCGTCCCAGGCAGCATCGTGTCATGGATGAAGACTGGTCATTTTGCCATATCGTTAAATCATTAAAAGACAAGGCCCATAAACAATTGGGAACCAGCGGTTCAGGAAACCACTTTGCAGAATTCGGCAGACTTTGCCTGGCCCGGGACGATATCGGTTTAAGGGCTGGAGACTATATTGCATTTTTGACCCATTCGGGAAGCAGGGGGGCGGGGGCCAAGATAGCAGCCCACTACTCAAACCTTGCAAAAAGACTGCACCCTGAACTTGGAAGGCCGTTAAACAATCTTGCCTGGCTGGATATGAAAAGGCAAGAAGGCATTGAATATTTTCTGGCCATGGAATTAATGGGGAGATATGCGTCTGCCAACCATGAAATTATTCACAATGCCGTATTGAGATTTATTGGCGAAAAAGCCATTGCAACCATAGAAAATCACCATAATTTTGCCTGGAAGGAAAAAATCGGGTTGCGCTCCGTGATAGTCCATCGCAAAGGGGCAACACCTGCGGATATCGGGGTTTTGGGTATCATCCCCGGCTCCATGGCTGATCCGGGGTTTATTGTCAGAGGGCTGGGCAATGATGAATCCTTAAGATCTGCTGCCCATGGGGCCGGACGGCGAATGAGCCGGAATGCTGCCATCAAGCGATTCAATTTTAAAGATTTACAAGATATTTTACAAAAAAAAAGGATTACATTAATTTCTGCTGGACTTGACGAAATACCCATGGCATATAAAAATATTGAAGCTGTCATGGATCAACAAAAGACGCTTGTTGAAATTGTGGCAAAATTTGAACCCCGACTGGTAAAAATGGCGCCGCCCGGCAGAAAAAAACGACGAAAAAGAAGAAAATAAACCTTTTTATTAACCTTTGCCAAGGAGGAAAAAATGGGAAAATTTTTAAGGGTAAATACCAAAGAAAAAACCTTTGGTTTTGAAGAAGTGCCGCAAGCTTATGCAGGTCTTGGGGGCCGGGCACTCACATCCAAAATGATTCTGGATGAAGTGCCGGCGACCTGCCATGCGCTTGGAAAAGCAAATAAACTGATCTTTGCACCCGGTATCCTATCAGGATCTCCTGCAGCAGATTCAGGTCGGCTTTCCGCCGGAGCTAAATCACCTTTGACAGGCGGTATCAAAGAGAGTAATGCCGGCGGCCTTGTGTCACAGAAGCTGGCAAAACTCGGCATCACGGCCATTGTCCTGGAAGACAAACCCGAAACAGATGAATACAGTATCATTGTCATCAATAATGATGGGGTAAAGATCCTTCCGGCAGGCGACCTTGTCGGCAAAGGCAATTATTCCGTCATGGAAAGCCTGAGAGATAAATATGGCAAAACCATTGGTATATTAAGCATAGGCCAGGCAGGTGAACAACGCCTGAAAGGTGCCAGTATCCAGCAGGCTGATATGAATGGAAGACCGGGGCGTGCCCATGGGCGCGGTGGTCTGGGTGCTGTGATGGCTACCAAAAAAATCAAAGCCATTGTTGTGGACGACAAAGGTGCCCCCCGTGTTGAAGTCAAAGATTCCGAGGCCTTTAAAGCAGCCAATAAAAGATGGGTGGAGATGTTAAGAAGCCATCCGGTTTCCGGAGAGGGACTCCCCGCCTTTGGTACGGCAGTATTGGTCAATGTGATTAATGAAGCCGGGACTTTCCCTACCAAGAACTTCAGGTCCGGCCGGTTTGAACATGCAAAGGATATCAGCGGTGAAAAAATAGCTGAACTCACCGAACAAAGAGGTGGGATTACTACAGAGCCTTGCCATCCGGGTTGTGTGATTAAATGCTCCAATGTTTATCATGACAAAGACGGCAAGTATCTGACTTCCGGATTTGAATATGAAACCATCTGGGCATTTGGTGCCCATACCACCATCAAAGATATTGATGCTATTGCCATGCTGGACAGGCTTTGTGATGATTTCGGCCTTGATACCATTGAAATGGGTGTCACCCTGGGTATTGCCATGGAAGGCGGCATGATTCCATGGGGAGACGGCAAGGCTGCCATAGATCTTTTGTCGAAAGTCGGTGATTATACCCCTGAAGGTAAAATTATTGGCAATGGCGCTTTATTCACCGGAGACGCCCTTGGAGTGGACAGGGTTCCTGTGGTGAAAAAACAGGCACTTCCGGCCTATGACCCAAGATCCTGTAAAGGGGTTGGGGTTACCTATGCCACAACTCCCATGGGTGCAGATCATACCGCCGGTTACGGTGTTACCGCCAATATCCTGGGTGTCGGCGGAACCATTGATCCCACCAAAAAAGAAGGCAATATAGAACTGTCCCAGGGCCTTCAGGTTGCAACAGCCGCCATTGATGCGGCAGGGCTGTGTCTCTTTGTCGCATTTGCCGTTATTGACAACGAGGACGGGCTTCCCACCATTGCGAAAATGATCAATGCGCAACATGGACTCTCCCTCACACCGGATGACCTTCTGGAAATTGGAAAATCAATCCTGAACAATGAAATGGAATTTAACCGGAAAGCCGGGTTTACTAAAGTTGATGATCAGCTTCCTGAAATGTTTAATGAGACATTTCCACCCCATAATACCCAGTGGGATTTTTCAATTGAGGAATTGTCAAAAACGCTTAAATTTTAGCAAAAATTTATAACATCTAAAAAAAATAAGGGCAGGCTTTCTGCCCTTATTTTTTTAATTGTAACCTTGCCTGAAAAACCATTGTTCAAATTTATTTAATGGATTTATAGATTTTCTTTTGGTATAAAAAGGGCCAAAGTATTTATATATGTCTGAAATTTATCATAATTTAAAGATCATATGATAATCAAAATATAAACCATATTTTTTGGAATAATAAAAAAAATGAAAATATATCAATATCCTTCCAAGAGTGCAGAAAAAAAAGTAAAAGATACTATAGAACGTGGTTTAGGCTTCTCAAAACAGGATTATAAGGCTGTTGAGACCTATCTTGAAGATGTAAAAATAAGGGGGGATGAAGCCCTTGTTGAGTATACCAACAAATTTGATTCAAAAAAAGTTACCATTGACTCATTAAAAGTCACCCGAAAAGAGTTTGAAATCGCATTAAAAAATGTTGATGCATCATTTTTAAAAGCCCTTAACCGATCTGTGAATCAACTGGAATATTTTCATTCAAAACAAAAAGAAAACTCCTGGGTAGACACACCTAGAAATGGTGTCATGGTCGGGCAGCTTGTAAAACCTGTGAGTGTTGCCGGCATATATGCACCGGGCGCAAAAGGAGGAAAAACTCCCCTGGTATCATCCGTACTGATGGGAGGAATCCCCGCAAAGGTCGCTGGTGTTGCATCCATTAATCTTATGACCCCGCCCATGGAAAACGGTGAGATTAACCCGCATATTCTTGCAGCAGCAGACAGGATAGGAATTACTTCAGTCTTTAAGGCCGGTAGTGCCTGGGCAATTGCCGCCTTCGCCTATGGGACCCAGACCGTTCCAAAAGTGGATGTAATTGTAGGCCCCGGCAATATCTATGTGACCCTTGCCAAAAAAATTGTGGCAGGAACAGTAGGAATTGATATGATCGCAGGGCCCAGTGAGATACTGATCATTGCCGATAAAGATGCCGATCCCCGATTTTTGGCCGCAGACCTTCTCTCCCAGGCGGAACATGATATCATGGCTTCTTCCATACTTGTTACAGATTCAGAAAATCTGGCCAAGAATACTATCGCAGCTCTTGAAAAACAGATTAAAAAACTACCCAGAAAAGATATAGCAGAACAATCCATTGATCGATTCGGTGCCGTTATGCTGGTGCCGGACATTGAAACCGGTATTGACCTTTCTAACCGCCTTGCGCCCGAGCATCTTGAACTGATCGTCAAGGAACCCTTTGATTATATCGACCGGATACAGAATGCAGGGGCCTTATTTATAGGGGCATATACACCTGAACCCATGGGAGATTACATTGCAGGCCCCAACCATGTCCTGCCGACTGCCGGGACGGCACGGTTTTCTTCTGCGTTAAGTGTTGAACATTTTACAAAAAAAACCAGCTTGATTCACTATTCTAAACAAGCCTTTAAGAAAGAGGCTGATGATGTGATCCGGCTTGCTGAAACCGAAGGGCTGACCGCCCATGCAAACTCAATTAAAATCAGAAAATAAGCATTATTGCAATTGGTCTAATGCAGCTTTTAACTCTTTCATACTGAAAGGTTTGGGAAGTGCCAGGGCAAACCCGTAGTCCCGGCAGTTCTCCATAATCATATCGCTTGAATATCCACTGGCAATAACGGCTTTGATATCAGGATTTATTTTTAATAATTTTTCAATGGTTTGAGCCCCGCCCATGCCATGTTTCACCTCAAGATCAAGGATAACAATGCTGATTTTTACACCGGCATTCAATTGTTTTTTATAAAGCTTAACAGCTTTTTCCCCGTTTTCTGCAACAATTACTTTATACCCAAGATGTGTAAGGATTTTTTCAGATATTTCCCTGACCATTTTATCATCATCCATCACCAGAATCATGGTGACTTTATTGTTTTCCCGTTCTTCGGATGGATGCTTTTGATGTGAAACAGGTTGGGGTTTATTAAGTTTTTCCTTTTTCTGAGAAACCGGCAAAATGATATCTACTCTGGTGCCCTTTTTGGGTGCTGATGAGATAAGGATGTCGCCTTGATGTTTTTTTATGATTGAATAGGCAATGGACATGCCGAGCCCGATACCTTTATCTTTTCCAAGGGGTTTGGTTGAATAATAGGGTTCAAATACTTTTTCCAGATTCTCTTTTTTAATACCTCTTCCCTGGTCAATCACCGATATAACAACAAGCTCTTTATTTGTCTGATGAGAATTAAAGACAATAGCCACCTCTTTTGACTCTTCCATTGTTTCATGGGCATTTAGAAAAATATTTTTAAACGCTTCTTTAAGCTGCCGGGGGTCCACTTCCATCATTTGGGGAACATTCCCGATATGGAGATTATAGGGTATCTCTTTTTCTTCAGCAATCGAGTCAAAGGCCGTTCTTATATAGTCTTTACCCTAACGTTGCATAAAATTTTTCAAAAATCACTTCATTTTTACGCTGCTTTTTGCAGCACATCCATAAAATGAAGTAAATCTTTTTTAACAACCGGGTTTATTCCCATTGTAAGGGTGAGCTTCCCCTGAGGCCGAGTTAGACGACCAGCTCTTTGGATAATTTGATGCCGAATAGTATCCAATTTTTTAAATTTCCAGGCAGTCGGACGCTTTGGTTTGGCCCGGGTTGCTGCAGGATGGGCCACCATTTGCATTTCTCTTGAAAAATTGTGTGCCATCATGGAAGCAAGTGTGAAAACCTGATTCGATGATAACCGCTTGCATGGAATAACACCGAGAGCAGTATCAGTTTTAGCATCGCCAAATATAGATTCCTGCGATCCACGACCATTATGGAACAAAACAACCGATTTTGCCGATTCGGTTTTATTGGTTACAATCACCTTATATTCATAATTCAGATCAAGGGGTTCAAAAAGATCCAATTGGAGAGGGCCTTTTTGTGGTTTTTTGATTTTCTTTTTAGTAAACACAAATCTAAATTCACTGCTCCAGGATTTAGGTTTCCATTGAGTTTCAAAATATGACCATTTGTTATCAATTTCATGCCATGAACTGCATTCTTCAATCATCTTTTTTAGCTTGGCAAACCTTGCAAAAGGAACAGAGGCTGTAAATTTCACATGATTTTCAGCCATTAAGGAAATAATGTCTTGGTTGAAAAAAGCACTGTCCATACGAGACTCTATGATAGTCCCCGGTACTTGTGATTTAGTTTTTTTAAAACACTGGAGCATGAAATCTGCTGCACCATTTGAATCATGTACATTACCGGGGCGGTGATGCATATCAAAGAATTGGCCTGTTTGGGCTATAGTGCAGAATAGTGGATAGTAACTTCTGGCCCCTTTTCTGACTTTGTTATATCCGACAGCAGATCCCTGGGCATGCCTCTTGGTCGATAAAACCGAACCATCAAAATCCAGGGTAAGCCGATTAAATCGTTCTCGTTGGAGCCCATTAATTACAAATGACCGGGATAACCTGCGAAGATTAGCAATACTTTGAGTATCCATCTGGGAGAGGCTTCTTGAAATGGTTGAAACATCTGGAAACTTTTTCAATCCCAATAAACGGAGAACAAGAGGGTCATCCCGATAATAATCAATTTCTCTCAATCTCCGAAAACCCAAAATCAGATGAACGACAAGAAGCATCACGATAAAATGATGGCCGAAGATTGGAGACACCTTCATATGGGAAAAGCATTTTTTAAGTTTGTTTTTCAAATCCATCCGTTTAAACAATAGTTGGAAAATCAAAAGACCTGAGAAGGAAGTGAGCTGTTGATCTTCAAATCGGATCTGAGGAATTTTGTGGAATTTAGTATAAATTTGTGTTTTACTGGACTTCACTTGAGGTGGCCTCCTGATTAAGGTTGTTTTTTGTCTCGTAAACTTATTATAACCTTTATTCATAGGCTTCCTCAAGCTTTTTTTACTATATATTTACTTCTTTTTTATGCAATCTCAGGGT
>JAGLNZ010000337.1 GCA_023139225.1 Desulfobacula sp.
TTCTTCTGAATCCTGACGGTGGATTTAATTCGATCCGAAAGGATTGAACAGGTCTCGTCAAGAAATTGTTTTTCTGCAACTGATATCTTTTCCTGAAATTTCTGGGGTTCTTTTTTAACCCTGTTGACCAGTTTTTCCGTCTGCCTTACAGATAATTCTTTTTCAAGGACTATTTTAAAAAGAAGTAGCTGATGTTCTTCTGATCCGGCCCCTAACAGGGCTCTTGCATGTCCCATGGATATTTTTTCGTCAAGCAGGCTGTCTTTAATCACCTGGGGAAGATTTCTGAGACGAAGCAGGTTTGCGATGGTAGAACGGTTCTTTCCAATTTTTTTCGCTACTTTTTCCTGAGTATAATTAAACTCATGAATCAATCGGTAATACGCCTCTGCCTCTTCAAGAACATTGAGATCTTCTCTTTGAATATTCTCGATAATGGAAACTTCCAATACCTGTTCATCGGTCAGATTTTTTACAAACACCGGCACATGGGTCAAACTGGCTTCCCTGGCAGCACGAAGCCTTCTCTCTCCTGCTATCAATTCATAGGAATCATCAAGGTGCCTTACCAATAAAGGCTGCAAAACACCCTGTTGTGCGATGGAATCCTTAAGGCGGTCCAGTTCTTCCTGGCTGAATGAGGTTCTAGGCTGATACCGGTTAGGTGCAATATCCCCAATGGGACACATGAGAAAGTCAGGGCTGCTCTCAGGGATTTCAAAGTCAGGAATCAACGCTGAAATTCCCCGTCCCAGTCCAGTGTTTTTCTTTTTCTTTTTTGTCATCTTTTTAAAAGTTCCCTTGCAAAAGCAATATAGCTTTTTGATCCTTGTGAATGTTTATCATATAATATGACCGGCAATCCATAGCTTGGCGCCTCTCCAAGCTTTACATTACGCGGTATCTTTGTTTTGAAAACCATATCCTTGAAATATTTTCTCGCATCTTCAACAACATGTTTAGCAAGATTTGTTCTTTTATCATACATCGTCAAAAGAATTCCCTTGATTTTCAACCCGGGATTAAAAGATGACTTGACTCGTTTTATGGTATCCAGCAGCTGCCCCAGGCCTTCAAGAGCATAAAATTCACTTTGAAGGGGTATCAAGATGGTGTTTGAAGCTGTAAATGCATTCAATGTCAACAAACTTAAAGCCGGCGGGCAATCAATGATAATATAATCAAATTTTTCCTTTACCGGTTCCAGAAGTGTTTTAAGCTTTTTTTCCCTGTCCCTTTCCGGCACCATCTCAATTTCAAATCCGATGAGATCGATATCGGCCGGAATCATCATCAGTTTAGGTAAAATAGTGGGATAAATAATATCATCAATACCTGCCGTTCCGATAAGGCCCTGATAAAGAGAATATTTTAAGGAAGGTTTGTCAATCCCCATACCTGTTGTTGTGTTTGCCTGGGAATCACAATCAACAAGCAATATTTTCTTCCCGATTTTGGCAAGAGCTGCCGAAAGATTAACTGAAGTCGTTGTTTTGCCGACACCGCCTTTTTGATTTGCTATACTTATAATCTGGGTCATAAACAAAATTCCTATCACAATTACCCTGCTTAGGCAATCAGTTAAAAGGCTAGATCTCAATTTTAATTATGACCCATAAACAAGCCCGGTATGATGAGTAATCTGCCATACCGGACCAGGCCATACCGGGCCAAAGCTTAATTTCAAAATTTGACATTTTTGAACTTTAAGTTACTATTCAAAGGCAATGAATGAATTTAAAAAAAAAGACCATGCAATAAATAAAAAACAGGAAAGGCTTTTAAACAGGCCCTCGAATATTAACTTCAATCCTGATCTGCCCATTACCCGGAAAAAAAATGAAATTATTCAGGCGATAAAAAAAAATTCCGTGGTAATTATATCGGGAGAAACAGGCTCCGGGAAAACCACCCAGATTCCAAAATTCTGTCTTGAAGCAGGACAGGGGATAAAAGGACTCATCGGATGCACCCAGCCAAGACGTATTGCAGCCATCAATGTAGCCCGAAGGATTGCAGAAGAACTCAATGAAAGCATCGGCCAGTCAGTTGGATATAAAATCCGGTTTGATGATAAAACAAAGCCCCATGCCTATATAAAAATAATGACCGACGGCATCCTGCTTGCGGAAACTCAAGCCGACAGATTTCTGAATGAATATGATACTATTATCGTGGATGAAGCACATGAAAGAAGCCTGAATATTGACTTTACCCTGGGAATTTTACGAGACCTGGTTAAAAAAAGAAAAGATCTTAAGCTGATTATCACATCTGCCACCATTGATACTGAAAAATTTTCCAAAGCCTTTGACAATGCGCCTGTCATTGAGGTGTCCGGACGAATGTACCCGGTTGAAACAATCTATATACCCTTTTTAAATAAAGATGATGAAAACGGGACCATTGAAGACCAGGGATATGTTGAAGCCGCAGCAGATGCGGTAAGTCTTCTTCTTTCCCGGCCGGAATCCGGTGATATCCTGGTGTTTATGCCCACGGAACAGGATATCGGGGAAACCATGGAACTGATCCAGGGCAAACATCATTCCGGCATCATAGTACTGCCTCTTTTTGCAAGACTTTCAGCTAAGGAGCAGTCAAAAATTTTTTCACGTCAGGCAAAAAGAAAAATCATTGTCGCAACCAACGTGGCCGAGACCTCCTTGACCATACCCGGAATTAAATATGTGGTGGATACAGGGTTTGCAAGGATCCCCAGTTATTCCCCCCGGACAAGGACAACAGCTCTCCCGGTCAGTCCCATTTCCCAGTCTTCCGCCAACCAGAGATCAGGGCGATGCGGCCGGGTTGAAAATGGAACCTGCATCAGGCTGTTTGATGAAGATGATTTTGAGGCAAGGCCCTTTTTTACCTCTCCTGAAATATTAAGAAGCAATCTTGCCGAAGTCATACTGCGAATGATATCCCTGAATCTCGGAGAGGTTTCTACCTTTCCGTTCATTGATGCCCCTGCCCCAAAAAGTATTAAGGACGGGTTTGATACCCTGGTTGAACTTGGGGCCATTAAAAAAAAGAAAAAAAAATACATCCTCACAAAAACAGGCTGGATCATGGCAAAGCTGCCCATTGATCCAAAGTTATCCAGAATCTTAATAGAGGCCGGCAAAAACGGATGCTTAAAAGAGGCTGTCATTATTACAACAGCCCTTGCTGTTTCAGATCCAAGGCAAAGACCTGCCCAA
>JAGLNZ010000338.1 GCA_023139225.1 Desulfobacula sp.
GGCTCAAAAAATACTGCCAGGAACATTTCCTGTCTTTTAAACGTCTAAGGGAATGGAATGATATTCATGGACAAATTATCAGGATTTTAAAAGAGCACCGTATTAAGACAGATAAAAAGATTGTCCTTCAAACAGGAACCAATGGAATGAAGGCCAAAAAATTTGATATTGGAGGCCCCTTATATATTGCGCTGCATAATAGTCTTTTGTCCGGATATCTTGCCAATATTGCCCATAAAAAAGAAAAAAATATTTTCAATGCTGCCAAGGGTCAGCAGGCAATGATATTTCCCGGGTCCGGCCTTTTTAATACTGCCGGAAACTGGATTGTTGCGGCCCAATTTGTCAAAACCAGCCGGCTTTTTGCCAGAACTATAGCCAATATTGATCCTGAATGGCTGGAGCCCATAGGAAAAAATCTGTGCACCCATACCTATTTTGATCCCCACTGGGAAAAAAAACGCGGAGAGGTCATTGCAAAAGAACAGGTCTCCTTGTTCGGACTTATTATTGTAAACAATAGAAACACAGCCTATGGTAAAATCAATCCTGAAGAATCAGGCGAAATATTTATACGCCATGCTCTGGTCCAGGGGGAAATACATCAGAAATTTGAATTTATGACCCATAACCAACGCTTGATTGATGAAATTCAAACCCTTGAGCATAAAACAAGAAAAAAGGATATCCTGGCATCCCTTGATGATATGTATCTTTTTTACCAGTCAAGGCTTCCAAAGCCTTTTTATGATATCAGAACCTTTTCAAAATTCATTAAAGATCTAAAAAACCAGGATTTTTTGAAAATGACTTTAAAAGATCTTCAAAAATCTGCCATTGACGAGGATAAACTATCCTTATTTCCCGACACTCTGATGATGGACCAGGGCAAATTCAAGCTTGAATATGAATTCAACCCGGGATCAAAAAAGGATGGGGTCACCCTGAACGTTCCTGCCTCTTCTGCATCATTGATATCGAAAAACCATGTAGACAGCCTGGTGCCGGGGCTTTTTAAAGAAAAGACAGCTGCCTTGATAAAAGCGCTTCCCAAAAAATTCCGGGTAAAACTTTTACCGGTATCTGAAAAAGCCTCTATCATTGCCAAAGAAATGCCAAAAGAAAACAAACCCTTGTTTTCAATGCTCTCTTCTTTTATTCAAAAGCGATTCGATCTTGTCATCCCCGCGACCCTTTGGTCAGATAAAGAACTGCCCGACCATTTAAAAATGAGGATCTCCATAAGAGATGAAAAAGGAAAGGAAATCAAAGCGGTACGGGATAAATCTATTTTAAATCAGTTTGCAGCAACATCAGACCCAAAAAAGGGAAATGCTTTTGAAACAGCCCGAAAAAAATATGAACAAACAGATGTAAAAGAATGGAATTTTAAAGACCTTGAAGAATTCATTATCATAACCCGGGAAAAGGAATTTTCACAAAAAGGCTACCCGGGCCTGAAAATCGAAAATAATCCCCGGGGGGAAAACAGCAAAGTCTTATCTCTAAGATTGTTCAAATCAGAGCAGGCAGCACAAGACGCACATTGCCAGGGAATTAAAGAACTTTTTCAAATCTGCTATCCTGAAGATTTCAAAGCCTTGAAAAAAGATATTAAGACCTCTTCTGAAATAAGACATATCGCACCTTTTTTTACCGGTCAGACAAAATTTGGGCTATCTTTATTCAACCTGATCACCAGCGCCTTGTTTGCTAAAAATATCAGGACTAAAAAAGAGTTTGAACTTTATGCCCAAAAAGAATTAAAGCAGCTTTACAATACCGGACAAAAATTTAGTAAAACCATTATTGAGCTTGGAAAGGAATATCAATCCTGTTTTGAACTCATACAAAAACTATCCTTTCAGCAGCAGAAAAAGAAAAAAACATTTGATCTTTTAACCGCCCTGTTCAAAGAACTTAAAAATCTTGTGCCAAATAATTTTATCGATCTTTATACCTGCGAGAGGATCAGGCATCTTCACCGGTATGTTGCCTGTATCAGGATAAGGGCCCAAAAAACAGTTGACAATCCTTTAAAGGAAGAAAAAAAAACGCTGCAACTGGCAGGATATAACAGGCACCTGAATAATCTTTTGTCCTGTCTTTCCGAAAACTCAACCCCGGAAAAATCCCATGAAATCGAAGAATTTTTCTGGCTATTGGAAGAATACAAAATATCTTTGTTTGCACAGGAACTAAAGACAAGTGTAAAGGTTTCAGCTAAAAAACTGGATCAATTTTTAATAAAACTGTCTACAATGATCTGACGGACCATTTGG
>JAGLNZ010000339.1 GCA_023139225.1 Desulfobacula sp.
AATATTTTTCAATATCTTTTTATGCAAAAGCATCTGTCAGCAGGGATATGGTTTATCGGGGCAGTTTTAACGGCGGAATTTGTATTTCGCACCCGTTTGTGGTGCCGCTGGATTTGTCCGCAATCCGTGCTTCTGGCTGTTGTCGGGCAGCTCAACCCCTTTCGGCTTAAAGTCATTTTTGAAAAAAAAAGATGTATTGGAAGCAAGGCACCATATCCATGCCAAAAAGCCTGTTCCATTGATCTGGACCCAAGGCGTTTAAATGGCAGGGGAAAAGCACAATGTACCAATTGCGGCGATTGTGTGGATGCCTGCAGGGAAAAAGGCAGAGCGCTTGGTTTCAAGTTTTCGCTCCGGCAATAGTTATTGACAGAATAGAACACAAAATATTTCTCTTCTCTTGCCTTACAGCATATTTTATATTATTTTTTTACAACTATTAATAATACAGATAGATTAAAAGTGTTGACCTTTTATTTATTCACCGGTGTTTGTAAGAGTCGTTGTACAACTTGTGTCTTTCAGCGGTTAGATTGGAGATCATAAATGAATATTCAAAAAATCTCTGTTTTTTATCTTCTTTTTTTTCTAATAGCTGCTTTTTCACCGGGATCTGTTTTTGCTCTTGATGATGAAGAAAGAGATTCCCAAAGGCGTGAACAGCACTTTATCCACTTTCGTTACGGCCCCAAAGTTGCGCATACCTCTACAAAGGGCGGAAACTATACATCGCATGCCAAGCCCCACACCCCTACAGAGCTACAGATAAAAAACGGGCAGTCAAATATAAAAAATACTCTCACGTCTATGGAAGGAAAATCCCTTACTGTTGCTGACACGCTCAAGGTATATGCCGCTGCCGGAGAGGGAGGATTTCATGCGGTTCACGGCAGCATAGGAGAAGGCGACATCAGTTCAGATGTCAGTCGGGAACTGGGTCTTGGACGTAAAAAATTCCATGATGAGGTTCTTATAGACCTTGCAATAGAGATAAAAGCAAAAACAAATGGTCTTGGCATAAACGACTTCGGCTCCGGTGCTGACCCGGCTAAAATTAATGCAAAAGGTGATATCGACTTTACTCTTTATGCCAAAAATACCGGAGTCGAAGCCCAGTGGCTGGTAGATCAGTACAACAAGATATTCAGAAAACTGGCAAAATCACGTTACGGCGTCGATCTGACGCCTGGACAGATGGATATAGTTGCCCATAGATATGATGCCACGATACCGGACTGGCGTGCCAGAGAGAGTGTCGCTGATTTTGAAGTAAAACTGCGTACCGGCTCGAAACTATTAAGGGCCAACCCCGAAGCATATTTTCTTGAAGGTGCTTATCTTCAGCAGATCATGGGCCGCAGCACAAAACACGGTAAAAAAACATTCACATGGCTGACGCCTGACAAATCAGCTAAAAACGGCATCAAAATAATCAATATAAATGCGGTGCAGGTTCCACAATTCTTTTACGCTCCAAAGGCACGAAAGGCACTTGGTCTTGGCGGTGCCGTCGGGAACTACCATTTTCATCATGCCCACTCAAGTGATTTTACAGCCAAAACAAAGTATATTTTGCGAAGCCTTGACAATGGTCCTGGACTTTTGATGACGGGCAAACGCGGAGATTATCAGGATATAGGAAACAATACAGATATCACTCAAGGAAAAGAGGATTACTACGGCAAACAGGAACGCCGCCAAATCATAGACGACCTTTATAACGCTCCCCAGATGAAATATTCAAAGCCTCTCAGGGATGAGATATTCGAAGTGTATGAAAGCTGCCGCAAAGTACGTATAGCCAAAGACAAAGGAATAAAACTGACTGAGGCCGATATATATGCAGGTCTTGCAGAGCACCACAAAAAGATCTCCCTTATGGAGATAGACAATGCCACTGCCATGAAACTTGCCAAAAAAACATTTAGAAGTACAAGCGAGCTTATCCTCACATCCAATGTGATCCGTACTACAAAAACACGTATGAGGGACTGGCTGAGACCTCATACTTTGAAAGAGCGGGTCAGCTATGAAGACGAAAATGGTAATATAATCTCGGTTAGAGCAAATAAGGCAGATCTTAAAAAACTTCAGTTTGCAGCTTTTCGGGAAATACATGACGCTATTCAGATCCTCCAGCAGGATAAAAAACATCATGTTATAGAGCTGCTGAAAAAGCAAAACCCCATCTTAAAAAAAGACATTGAGATCATAGAGAACATCATAAAGAAAAAGCGTGAAATGATGCTTGCGCCCCCAAAAGATGATCCCGAAGCAGCCATGAGCTACCGCCAAAAAGCCGCCCAGGCAGTCATCGACAGCTGGGATCAAATGGGAAAACATGCACAGGACTCCTCTTTATGGCAGAGCTCTGTGAAAAATGCAAAAAATGCCTGGGCTACAGGGCAGGCTCTTGAAAGCTATATCTATTCAAATCTCACCAGCGCAATCGTCTTTGGTTCCGGGAAAAAATACGGCCCTGTTCTTGAACAGATGAGGCAGGCTACGGAAGAGACGAACAAAAGAATTATGAACCCGGTATGGATGACACGTATCTCCAGGGCCAACTCAGTGGTCCATATCCTGACACTCTATGTAAACGAGGGTTCATTCAATGAAACAGTAATAAAAGAAGCCATTATCGAAGGATTGAGCCACTTTCCTTTGATAGGCATGCCTATAGATATATACAGAGGTACGGTTTCAGGGCTTCTTAACTATAAGGGCGGTGCAACAGGACTTGTCAAAGTAGCTGCCGGATCAGGACTGGGTCAGATCGTTATGTCACAGTTTATCCCGGGATACGGACCTGTGATACTGGTTTTAAATACTGCCAAAGGTGTTGTCAACCTGGGGGGAACCGTTCTTTTTACACCGCTTAAAAACCAACGCATTAAACTTGCTTACCAGGGATACCTTGATCCTGTTGATATCGAGCCGGGCAGCTCTCTTTATAAATACTTTCTAGAGTGGACCGGAATGTCAGGAGTAAGAAATGCCGCTGCGTGGTGGATGGACAGTACAGGGCGCAAAGACCGAATTTACTCTCCGCGTCCCTCGGTTCTTCACATGATAGATCCCGGGATGAAAATGAGCACCCGGCAGAGGCGCGAAGCAGTACTGACACATTTTCAGCCTAAAATCCTGGCTCTTTTCCAACAGCACTATGGCGGAGGAGCTACTGTTAAAGATCAAACCCACCTCTACTCAGCTTATGAGAGCGATTTTCTGCCCAAAATCATGTATAAACATGTTCATGAATGGTGGGAGGGAAAAGGTGTTTTTTCGGCATATGATTCTCTTGCGGTAAAAAGAATGATGGATGAGTACTACAGCAAGGAAATGAAATCAAAACTGACCCATATGCTCATATCAGACTATATTGCCGGAAAAGGCGAACTGATAAATAAAGAAAATGAGTTGTATCAGTCACTAAAAAATCTTTATGCGGCAGCCGCCGGATATTCAAAAGCCTTTATGAGGATCTATATAAAGTACAACCCTTCCATAAGTTCTGCACACAAAAATGCAGCCATGCAGATACTGGGACTTGAACAACAGGCAGCAGAGCATATCACTCCCCGGATAAAAATCATTTCTTCCCCAAAAATCATCATGGGTAAAGATAAAGAGGGAAACAGGACAGCGGTGATCGAAAGGATAAACATTCGTGCAAAAGTTCTGGCTTCGGATACAAAAGAGCATCCCGCACCATTCAGTATCAAATTTAAGATCAAATCGGCAGGTCATGCCAAAGGTCTAAAAGAAAAAGAAAAATTTTCTTTTAAAATAAAGCCCGATAAAGTGCCTGAAAGCCTGACGCTTACCGCAATAGCATATGATGCGAATAATAAACCGTTCCATGAGCATGATGTAACCATCCCGATAATCCAGAAACAGACGACTACAGCCTATGATGGCGGCGAGAGTATGGAAGAAGTTTTTGACCGTTTGGAAGAACTTGCGCAAAAAGCCGAAGAAATGGCGGATATAACCGTTGAAAACTCAAGCAGGGCCGAAGATAAACTTCAAAAGGCATCTTTGGCATTAAACACTTTAAATACAACAAAAGACAGAGTAAAACACAACCTGCCAATAGCTGACCGCCATATACAGGAGATATCAACCCTTACAAGATCAGGTGACAAAAAAGTATCTTCTGCAAATAAAAGCGCCCGAAATCTTAATCAATCAGTCCTGCAGGCCCGGGAGTTGAGCCAAGAGATCTGTCAAAGCCTTCAAGAAATAGAGGAAGAGCCTTCAAGAAGGGCAGCTATTCTAAACAGCAATAATTCAAAACGCAGCACACTGCACTCCATGCTCTCAACAGGCCGCAAAGATCAAAAAAGCTATATCTCTTCAATAAAAAATATAAGAACTGCTATTAAAAATATCAAAAAAAGACATTCTGATATTAATAAAATAATAGACCCTGAAAAAGATCGCCTTGATGAAGGAAAGGTGCTGGATAATCTTATCGAAGCAGACATTGCAGGTATGGCTGCCGAAGACAGTCTTAGCACCATTGAAGATATAATTATTGATGCAAAGATAGAGCATTCAAAAGGAAAGGAGCTTATACAAAGCGAGGCTTACGAATCCGATAGGCAAAAGTTGCAACAGCGGTTGGATAAACTTATGGACCGCATCAAAAAAGCCAATGAAAAAGCTGAAAATATTGTTGTCCCATTCCGCGGCAAGGTTGAAAAACTTAACCGGCAAATTCAATCCATGGGACAGCAGATAGAATCTGTAAATAAAAAAATAGATAATATTTTAAAAAAGACCCGAAATATCATAACAAGCCAAAAAAAGTTGATAAAAAAATCAGATACTCTGCAAAACAATCAAAAAAATGTTGATGATGATCTGACAAAACTGGAAACTGCCGCACTTGATGCGGATGTATGCTCGGAATCCGCCCAAAGCATGGCTCAAGAGCAAGGCAACAGCGAATGCGATGAGATTACAATGGCCCTTAATGAAGCCTTTAAAAAAAGAGATACCCGTACTTATAAGTCTTTGCTGAGCAGGTATAAAAACTGCAAGCAATATGAACGCGCCCAGGGTATCTATCACAACATGATCCAGACAAACCAAAAGTGCAACGAGATTACAGCACAGCTCAATGAGGCGAAAAAAAAGGGGGACTCACAAACCTATGGATATCTATTGAACCAGTACAGGGAGTGTGACCACTATGCTGACGCACAGTCGGCATACAACAATATGATCCGGACGAATGAGCGTTGCAACGATATAGCAAGACAGCTGGATCAGGCACAAAGACGCGGCGACATACGAACCTTTAGATCCCTTCTGGACAGGTTCAAAGGCTGCAACCATTATAACGCTGCCTTCTCGCATTATAACACCATGGTCCAAAACGCCAATAACCAGCGCTGCAATACACTTCTAAACCAATTAAATGATGCACAGAAAAGAAGAGATGTCCGGGCTTATAACTCACTTTTGAGCCAGGCAAAAGGCTGCTCTTTTTATCATCAGGCCCTCGGCATATACAATGGCATGAAAAACCAGCAGAATTTACAGGCATTCAATAATTTCCTTGGCGGCATGATGCAGATAATGAATCAACCGGCAGGTGGCCGGAATCCC
>JAGLNZ010000034.1 GCA_023139225.1 Desulfobacula sp.
ATATGTTTTGCATTGGCAAACACATAAAATGCGCCTGTGGGTTCAATCGTAACCCCAAGCCCCATTTTCTTTAATCTTTCAATAACATAGATACGGCGCTTATTGTACGTCTGTCGCATAGCCCGGGTTTCTTTACGGGCATCTTTTAAAGCAGCCACACCTGCCAGCTGGATGACTGAATTGGCACAGATGAAAAAATTCTGCTGCAGGACCTGTAACGCCCGGACAAATTCAGGAGGTGAAATAAGATATCCAAGACGCAGACCGGTCATGGCAAAAAGTTTTGAAAATCCGTTCAACACAAAGGCTTTGTCTGTAAATTCATATATTGAATGTTCTTTTCCCTCGTACACGAGTCCATGATATATTTCATCTGAAATCACATAAAGGTTGTTGGCGTGGGCTATATCCACAATCTGCTGCATTCTTTTTTTTGGAATAACATTCCCCGTTGGATTGGAGGGGGAATTAATAAATATCGCACGGGTCTTTGAAGTAATTTTTTCTTTTATCGCTTCCGGGGTATAGACAAACCCTTCCTCTTCCAATACCTGCACCGTCACCGGCACCCCTTGAACATAATTGATGAAATTTGCATAGCAGGCATAATGCGGATCGGAAATAATGATCTCGTCCCCGGGATTTACAAGGGCTGAAAACAAAAGCAGCATTGCAGGAGAAGTGCCTGACGTCACAAGGATCTGACCCGGATCGATACTAGTATTATAAGTTGTCTTATGATACTCGCTGATAGCTTCCCGGAGGCGAATATCACCCAGGCTGTGGGTATAGTGTGTCTCATTGCCGGAGAAAGCTTCAATGCCGGCCTTATTGACACACTCGGGCACATTAAAATCAGGCTCCCCGATCTCCATATGGATGACATCAATACCTGTGCTTTCCATTTTATGGATCTTTTCAAGAATCTCCATAACAATGAAAGGCGTTATCTTTTCACATCTGTCGGCGGGTTTCATTTAAAGCACCTTATTTAACGGATATTCAATAATTCCTTCTGCACCGACTTTCAGCAGCCTTGGAATCAAATCCCTGACCAGTCCGGTATCAATAATAGTTTCAACCGAAAACCAGTCCGATTGATACAAAGACGCTATGGTGGGTGCATTCAGGCTTGGGAGAAGAGAAACGACCTTTGCAATTTTATTTTCAGGCACATTCATTTTTATTCCCACAAGCTTGTCCGCAACCAATGCCGCCTGTAACAACAAGGCAATCTGTTCAATTTTCTCTCTTTTTGCAGGACTTTCCCAGGCGGTCTTATTTGCAATCAACTGGGTATTGGTTTTCATGACTTCATGAATCACCCTTAAATTATGAGCCCTGATCGTACTTTCGGTTTCCGTGATCTCCACAATGGCATCTGCAAGACCTGAAACAATTTTAGCTTCAGTGGCACCCCAGGAAAATTTAATATTTACATCAATATTCCGATCCTCAAAAAACCGTTTTGTGAATTGTACAAGTTCCGTGGAAATAGTTTTACCTGCAAGGTCC
>JAGLNZ010000340.1 GCA_023139225.1 Desulfobacula sp.
ATCCTCCAACCACAGCAGGGGGAGGCGGCGGTATGAGCCAGGTTGACTGTGAAAAAAAATTCTGCCCGGTATGTGCAACCGGCGGCAGTATAGATCTTATCGGTGTATCGGTTAATACGCAATGCAACGACTGTAGAAAAAGATTTAAGAAAAAGATAGAAGACTGTCAGCGCGGCGGTGTTTCTGCAAACAGGCCGGATGTTTCCATGTCGCGGTTTAAAAAATATCAGGTTCTCAAATGCAAAGTGCCTGTCAGAGATTATACCGGAAGGATCACAGGATTCAGAGAGTTTTATGAATTCTCAGGACCCAGCAGAAAACGTCCGGAAAAAACGGACTGTACGGTTGTTGGAAACGGTACCTGGGACGAGTGTATTGATCAGGCCCATTATTACAATAAAAAATTCAACACAAGACATAATGTTATGCCGTAAAACAATAAGGAGTTATGATGCACATTGCTCAAATTAAAACAAACACCCTGTTAATTTTAAGTATACTATTTTTAATGGCTCCTTTGGTTTTTGGACAGGGAATTGGCATTGTCACAAACGTCACCGGCAATGATATTACAATCGAATTGAAAAAAGGTTCGGCACAAAAAGGGGACCGCGTGCGCATCGTCCATATCACAGGCAGCGGTATGGAGATAGAGGCCGGCACCTGGAAAGTAAAATCAGTCTCTGGGAAAAACATCAATGCATCAATGCAAAAAAAGAAAGCCACTCCAAGAAAAGGAATGAAGGCTTTCTTTACTTCTGCTGGAAAAATTGTAAAAAACGAACCTGTAAAAAACACAAAGACAGCTAAGGACATGGCCCCCACTGAAGCTCCAGAAAAAAATACGCTTGAAATACGAGCGGAACAAGGAGATGCCCGTGCCCAGGACAGCCTGGGATGGAATTATCAAAAAGGCATCCATGTTAAACAAGACTATAAAAAGGCCCTTTACTGGTATAAAAAAGCAGTTGATCAGGGTTATGCCAATGCACAGGAGCATCTGGGATGGATGCATTATAACGGGTTAGGGGTAAAAAAAGACCGGCACAAGGCTGTTAAATGGTTTAGAAAAGCGGCTGAAAAGGGCCATGCCAATGCACAGAACGATTTAGGTTTTATGTATGATCACGGGATTGTTGTAAAACAAGATGATTCTAAAGCTGTATACTGGTTTAAAAAGGCGGCCGACCAGAATCACGCCAATGCACAAAAAAACCTGGGGTGGATGTACCAGAATGGTTTGGGAATAGGAAAAGACCTGATCCAGGCCGTGTTCTGGTATAGAAAATCGGCTGACCAGGGTTTTCTGCCGGCGCAGAACGATTTAGGCTGGATGTATCAAAATGGGCTAGGAGTAAAAAAAGACCTGGCTCAAGCTGTCTTCTGGTATAAAAATGCGGCTGAAAAGGGTTTTAAGTTGGCGCAGGACAATCTTGGCTGGATGTACATGAAAGGCTTAGGTGTAACCAAAGATTACAAACAAACTGTGTATTGGTATAAGAAAGCTGCCGATCAGGGTCATGCCAATGCACAGAACGGTTTAGGCTACATGTACAATAATGGCTACGGAGTTCCTTATAACAAAAAGACCGCAATTTTTTGGTATAAAAAAGCGGCAAGAAACGGAAACCAGGATGCAATAAAAAACCTTAAAAAAATGGGTGAAACCTGGTAAATAAAAAGTGTGGAAAAATATGTGTGCTCAGTATAAAATGGCGCTGACAATTTAAACCTATGAAAGAAAATAATCATGCAACTTAATGTTCTTGTAGACAACAACACCCTTATTGATCGATATTTCCTGGCCGAGCCCGGATTATCATTTCTGATTGAGGATGAAAATCTATCTGTTTTATTTGATACGGGTTATTCAAATATTTTCATCAAAAATGCTCAAAAGATGGGAAAAGACCTGACCCATCTGGATTTTATTGTACTTTCCCACAGCCATCTGGATCATACATGGGGGATAGAACCATTCATCCGGTATCTTGCCGAATTGGAGATTGAACACCGTCCTTTTTTGCGCCCCGCCCTGGTCGCACATCCTGAAAGCTTGACCAGTGCCGGCGCAGATGGGTTCAGGGAATTTGGCTCTTTAATTTCAAAAGACAGGCTTGCCAAGCATTTTAATCTTCTTTTGAGTAAAGAACCGCAATTTTTGACCGAGCAGCTCATCTTTCTTGGAGAAATACCAAGAGCAAATGATTTTGAAGGGAATCTGACATTTGGCAGAAAAGAAGGGGCAAATGAAGATGACATGGTTATTGAAGATTCAGCCCTTGTCTATAAAACATCAAACGGGCTTGTCATCATTACCGGATGTTCCCACGCAGGAATCTGCAATATAATTGAATATGCTAAAAAAGTCTGCAAAGACCCGCGTATATTCGATGTTATCGGAGGATTTCATCTGCAAAATCCCCCAAAACGCCAGCTTGAAGGTACGATTTCCTATTTTAA
>JAGLNZ010000341.1 GCA_023139225.1 Desulfobacula sp.
TCAATTTAGAAGAAGTCGGGGTTGGACTTTCACTTCAATATTAAAAGCAATAGCGTGATAAACAAGTTTACATATCATTTTTGAAAGGAATTTACATGAATAGCATTAACATTGATAAAATCATTGAAACACTTACCTATTGGGCAACCACATACTCAGTAAAAATCATTGCCGCCATTCTTATTTTCTTAATTGGAAAATGGCTGGCCGGCAGAATTTCAAGACTGATCACAAAACTTCTTGGAAAAAACAATATTGATGTCACCCTGGTCAACTTCCTTGAAAGCATCATTTACTACACCCTGCTGATTGTTGTCATTATTGCTACAGCAGGCCAGCTGGGAATCAACACAACTTCATTCCTGACAATTGTAGGAGCGGCCGGTCTTGCCATCGCTCTTGCGCTGAAAGATTCTTTGGCTAACTTTTCATCAGGGGTCATGCTTATCATGTTCAGGCCCTTCAGGGTGGGGGACTTTGTTAATACAGGTGGCGTATCCGGAAGCGTCATCAGCATTGCCCTTTTTAATACCACCCTGGACACACCGGACAACCAGAGAGTAATTGTTCCCAATTCCAGCATTACCAGCAATGTAATCACCAATGTAACGGCTAATGATACAAGAAGAGTGGATCTTGTGATCGGCATCGGATATGATGATGATATTAAAAAAACAAAAGAGGTCCTTAAAAAAGTGCTTGAAGAAGAAGAACGGGTTCTGGATACACCAAAAGCCAACATTGCAGTATCTGAACTTGCTGACAGCAGTGTGAATTTTGTTGTCAGGCCCTGGGTAAAAACTTCTGACTACTGGGATGTCTATTTTGATTTAACGGAAAAAATTAAAATAGTATTTGACAAAGAAGGTATCAGCATTCCCTATCCTCAACAGGATGTCCATATGTTCAACGAACCGGTAGAAAAAAAATAAAAAAGGCATTTCTTCATGACAGATAAAAAGTCACACGATTCGATCAAAACCATTTCAAAGCTAATGGAGATAGAATATGATTTTTCCGGTGAGATTTCCAGGCTGGCTGGTGAAAATGAAAATTATCTGATAAAAAAAAATGACGGTACCTGTTTTGTGCTTAAACTGGCCGATGATGATACCACGGCCGGAATGATAGAAATTGAGCATATTGCAACGGAGCGGCTCATTGACGCCAAACTGGATGTCAGTCTTCCACGGGTAATCCTGACAAGGACCGGGTCTGTCCAGGCCTGTCTGATGACAAAAGACAGAAAAGAAATCCGCGGACGGCTTTTGGAATTTGTGCAGGGAAAAGCCTGGTGTGATGCACTCCCTGCAACAAATGAGCAGTTAGAAGATCTTGGAAGCATTATCGCGCAGATGAATACAGCCATGTCTTTTATTATTTATCCGGACTCCAAAAAAACCCATCACTGGGATCTTGCCGAAGCGGATCAGCACAGGCCTCAAATACCTCTCATTGACCGCCCGGAAAGACGTCAGATCCTTGAATGGGTTTTCCATCTTTATGCTGCCGTTGCCATGCCGTTATTTAAATCTTTACCCAAATCACTGATTCATGGAGATATTAATGACGACAATGTCCTGGTGACTGACAATCGTGTTTCCGGCATTCTTGATTTTGGAGACTGCCTTGCTAATCCCACAATCTGTGACCTTGCCATTGCCCTTGCTTATCATACCCTGGATGAAGACAATCCTCTGGAAGCGGCAGCAAGCATTATCGGTGCCTATCACAAGGTCCGTCCTTTATCCGTGGACGAAATGACGGTGATCTTCCCTTTGATGTGCACAAGGCTGGCTGTCTCGGTCATCATATCAGCACAAAGAAAAAAAAATGATCCAACCAGAGAAAGCTGGTTTGTTTCCGAAGAGCGAGCCTGGAAAAAACTGGAGGTCTTTTCAACAACAGGCCCGGCCCAGGCCGCTATTCTCCTGGCAAGCAAAACCAACCTTGAACCGTTTGAAGATCGCGGTGCATCTGTTACCGAACTATTAAATAAACGTCAAAGACTTATTGCTCCGTCTATGTCCCCCTCCTATGACAACCCCTTAAAAATTCTGTACGGCAAAGGTCAATATTTATACGATTACAACGGCAGGCCCTTTCTTGATCTTTATAACAATGTCTGTCATGTGGGTCATTGCCACCCCAAAGTGGTTGAAGCAGGCATAAAACAAATGACAATGCTTAATACCAATACCCGCTATTTATATGATGGTCTGACGGATTATGCCCAAAAGCTTTGTGATACCCTTCCCGAGGAACTGGACACCTGTTTTTTTGTCAACTCAGGCAGCGAAGCCAATGAACTGGCCCTGAGAATTGCAAGAACTTACACAGGACACAAGGACATGCTGGTTGTTGACAATGCCTTTCACGGGCATACCAGTTCTATGATTAATATCAGTCCCTATAAATTTATGGGAAAAGGAGGCAAAGGCAAGCCTGAACCATGGGTTCATGTAGTGCCTGTGGCTGACGGATACAGGGGAAAATTCAAAGGACAGGGTAAAGATGCCGGAACAGCCTATGGCAATGAAGTGGGAAAAATCCTTGATACTATTAAAACACCCATTGCCGGATTTATCACGGAATCCCTGCTGTCCTGCGGCGGACAGGTGATCCCGCCCCGTGAATATTTTAAAACTGCTTTCAAGCATGTCAGAGATGCAGGAGGGCTTTGCATCATGGATGAAGTCCAGACAGGTTTTGGCCGGGTCGGCTCTCGTTTCTGGGCCTTTGAACTTCAAGATGTGGTCCCGGATATTGTTGTCATGGGAAAGCCCATTGGAAACGGCCACCCCATGTCAGCCGTCGTGACCAGAAAAGAGATTGCAGCCTCTTTTGACAATGGCATGGAATTTTTTGCAACCTTTGGCGGCAATCCGGTATCCTGCGCCATAGGAATGGCGGTTCTGGACGTTATTGAAAAAGAAAATCTGCAGGAACATGCAAAACAGATTGGCGCAAGGATGCTTGAGGGACTCAAAAAACTTAAAGGCAGACATGACATTATCGGCGATGTCAGGGGGATAGGTCTTTTTATCGGCATTGAGCTGGTTAAGGACAGGGACACACTGGCACCTGCAAGCCGAAAAGCGTCTGAAATGGTCAACCGCATGAAAAACAGGGGGATTTTACTGGGTGCGGACGGCCCTTTTAATAATGTCATTAAAATCAAACCCCCAATGGTGATCACTAAAGAGGATGCCGACATGTTTGTCCGGGTGTTTGATGATGCACTCTTAAATATGACCAATGCAGATTAGCCTCTTGTTAAAGATTCCCAGCTAAAGAAACGATAATTAGATTATATCGTGTAATTAAATTGCACATGTTAACATCACAGGATAGTTAAGATGGAAGATATATCTAAAATAAATCAAAGCGGCTCCATTCATCCGGACAGACCGGGCATCACTTCTTATGATAAAAAAAAACACAAGAAAAAAAAGCATCACCGGGAAGCAAAAAAAACTTTGATGAATTAACAAAAATTGTGGATGAAGCCCATAAAGAGCTTGAAGAAAATGATTCTCCCTTCCGGATTTGCATATACCAGGAAGGAGATGATATTTTTATTGATATTGTCACCATAGACAACCTGGGAAAAACCGATCAGGTTTTCAAACATGATATTTCCCATGCCCAATTTGAAAACCTTGTTAATCACATAAAAACCGGACGAGGACTCATTCTTGATGCTGACGTATAATCCGATTCTTCCATGGCCCGCAACCCCTCGGTTACCCTGTCTATTATTAATACCCGCCCATCAAAAAAATAAAATAAATTGCAAAAGTCTTTGAATCCAAAGATAATAGAAAACCTGATTGTTAAACATTATGCAAATAACCTTTTTTCACAGGAGAAATCAGACATGGCACAAAAAGCTTTTCAGGATTATTATTCAGATGATTTCAGTCATTGCTACGGATGCGGCAGACTCAATGAGCACGGGTTGCAGATAAAAAGCTATTGGGATGGAGAACAAAGCGTTACAAAATTTGTTCCCAATGAACACCATATTGCCATCCCAGGATTTGTATACGGCGGCCTGATTGCCTCCCTGATTGACTGCCATTCTACAGGGACGGCGGCGGCGGCATCCTATCGGGCAGAAGGCAGAAACATGGATACAGAACCTGAATTACGGTTTGTCACTGCATCCATAAAGGTGGATTATCTTGCCCCGACCCCTTTGGGTGTGGAACTCGAAATCCGCGGCAAGGTGATTGAAGTAACAAAGAAAAAGGTGATCGTTGAGGCAACAATAACAGCAAATAATAAAACCTGTGCTAAAGGAAATGTCGTGGCTGTCCGAATGCCTGATACAATGCTGCAGGGATAAGTGAATTCTCATACACGATATATTTAAGGAGTATTAAAAAATGGAAAATCAAAAAAAAGTGATCTTTGCATTCCGGGGCGATCCCCTGTGCTTTATCCATGTCCTTCTCAATGGCATTGATCTTTATGAACGCGGCCAGGAAGGATTGATCATCATAGAAGGAGAGGCGGTGACACTTGTTCCTGAAATGGCTAAACCAGGGCATTTTCTTTCAAGTCTTTACCAGAAGGCAAAAAAACTTGGTCTATTGCATGCCGCCTGCAAGGCATGCTCCATTAAACTTAAAGTTGAAAAAGAGATTGAAAAAGAAGGTATTCCTCTTATCGGCGACATGTCAGGTCATCCTTCCATGGGAAGCTTTATTGAGAAAGGTTACCAGGTTATCACCTTTTAGCACCCTTTTTCCCGTTAAAACGACAATAAAATTCTATTCCCCGCAGCAGGCTGCGGGGAATATTCAATGAACCGGCAAGCGTTACAGAAAGATATACTCTATCTGCCGGTCAAAGGCCTTCCCAGGCTGTAAATCTGTCCGCAATGCTCATAGGGATGAGCAGCCTCAAGGCTTTTTACCTGATCAAACTTATCTCTTATCTCTTCGGCCTTTATCGGTCTTTTGGTATCGCCGATGCAAACACCTTTGCCGGAAACCATGACCGACCGGGCAAACCAACCGGCACTCATGGTAAAAATCATTCCGGATTCCCGAATCTCGTCAGAACATAGAAAGGTCACAATTGGCGTGTTGAATTCAGGTTTGATTCTTTTGGCCACTTCATCGGGAAAAACCCCCTGGGTCATGCCGGTGGAAGCATTGGGAGCGACGGTATTGATTTTAATATTATACCTGGCTGTCTCAAGCTTTAAAGTGTTCATGATGCCGATGACCCCCATTTTGGCCGCCCCGTAATTTGACTGGCCGAAATTTCCATACATGCCCGAGGATGACGCCGTAAATACAATTCGCCCGTAATTGTTCTCCTTCATGATTTTTACAGCCGGCTGGGTCACACAAAAAGCGCCTTTCAAATGGACGGCAATAACGTCATCCCACTCTTGTTCCGTCATCTTCATAAATGACCGGTCCCGAAGGATACCGGCATTATTAATTAAAATATCCACTTTGCCGAAATGATCCATGGCCGTGTCAACAATATTTCGGCCGCCTGCCATGGTGGCTACGGTATCGAAACTTGCAACCGCCTGCCCGCCCGCATCTTTAATCTGGGCTGCCACCAGGTCTGCGGTCCGCTTCTTGTCAGGCTGCCGGCCGATATCGTTGACCACAACGGCCGCCCCCCTTTGTGCAAGATCCAATGCATATTCTTTTCCAATCCCCTCTCCTGCGCCTGTTACAATGGCAACCTTATTTTTAAAAGCAATTGTCTCCACGTGGCCTCCGATTAGATAAAATTTATTATCTGTATCACTATATTGTTTCTTTATAGATCTGTCTTATACCAAAAAATAAGTTTATAAAACCAAATCTTCATAAACTTATTATACAATGCCCTAAAAAAGGTGTATGATAAAAAATCTTAAACCAGTTTGATCAATTATGAAACTTAAATTTTCCGGAGGTATTTATGAAATGCCATGAAGTCGATTATAAAATATTTGGCGATGATATGCAGACTGTAGAAGTAGAACTTGATCCGGGTGAAACCGTCATTGCCGAGGCCGGCGCCATGAACTGGATGGAAGACGGTATTGCTTTTGAAGCTAAAATGGGGGACGGCTCCCAGCCGGACAAAGGATTTATGGGCAAATTGTTTGATGCGGGCAAACGCGCAATGACCGGGGAATCTTTGTTCATGACCCATTTTACCAACCAGGGGCAGGGCAAAAAAAGAGCAGCTTTCAGCGCACCCTATCCCGGCAAGATCATCCCTGTGGATATGGCAAAAATCGGCGGAGAGCTGATATGCCAGAAAGACGCTTTTTTGTGTGCGGCCTTAGGAACCCAGGTTACAATAGCTTTCAGCAAAAAACTTGGCGCCGGTTTTTTCGGGGGTGAAGGATTTATCCTCCAGCGTCTTTTGGGTGATGGCATGGCATTTGTTCATGCCGGCGGCACCATTGTGAAAAAACAATTGCAGGGAGAAACTATCCGCGTAGACACCGGCTGTATCGTTGGATTCAGCCCGGGGATTGATTACGATATACAAAGAGCCGGAAATTTAAAATCAATGTTTTTCGGCGGGGAAGGCCTGTTTCTGGCAACCTTAAGCGGCCATGGCACCATTTACCTTCAAAGCCTGCCGTTCTCAAGACTTGCAGACAGAATTCTTGCCCACGCACCATCGGCCGGCGGCAGCAGCAAGGGAGAAGGCTCTGTCCTGGGAGGCCTTGGCAGAATGCTGGACGGTGACTAAAGGACAAGGGCAGACACGTTGACCAGATACGATTAGCTTCGAATCCCATGCAGAGCCATGGCATGAACCACAAGATGATGAAAGGGCCTGATAACGTTAAAATAAATCGGGCCTGACCAGTGCTTGTAATGCACAATAGTAATCAGATGATACCTGTTTGAGCCGGCATCTGTCCTTTCCATAACAACACCGATCAGACCCTTAAGGTGTCTGTCTTCTGCCGCTGCAATCCAGAAATGATCCTTTTGTGCTTTTTCAACCTTGAAAAAGGCAACCATCTCACCCGGTATCATTGAAATATCATCGGCGTTAATGCCAAAATTTTTTGGTACAGGCTCCTGGGTCATACCAAGGCATCGTACAAAAACTTTTCGTATTCTGTAAAGCCCTGCAAGCCACCAGGGATAATATGAAAGCAGGGCTGCGATAAACTGCTGCAGATCTTTTCTCCCTTCATATTGTTTGATATCGATATGATCCGCACCTTCCAGTTCATCCTTCAGTATGCCGGATGCATTAATGTATGCCATGCCCCGACAGTTTCTTTGAAAATGTTTTCCAAACAAAATAAAGGGGAATATCTGAACCAGTGCGGCAGCCAGCATGACCCATGCAAAAGGATTCCCCGGCATTACAGCGACAGCACCACCACCGATCATTATCAAAAAGCCGCCACAAAACATCAATGAATACCAGGCCCTGTTTTCCAGGTTTGCCATGCCGTTTGAACAATAAATAATTAACAAACCCGTGAACATTACGGCAACTCCTGTGGCAATAAACATGTAGATCCCGACCGGCATGCTTTCCCCGGGAAGGGATTCATACCCGGTAGCAAATATTGGAAATATAGCTGAAACATGGACCATACCGATAAGGACAATAAGAATTCCTGAATAGTACTGCCACTTTTCTATATGCTGATTGGTTGTCATATGCACCCCGAAAATAGAATTAAATAAAAATACTCTCTAAAAAATACTATATTTTTGCATTAAAAGTATAGCATATTTTTAATAAATATCAATACAATTTTCCCTAAAAAAATCTGAAAGCAATGAAAACTGATTCTGTGATGATTGCTGAGTAGATCTTTAATGAAATATTTTGGGATTTATTGGATAGCCAGATTTGTCATCTTTTCAGTCACACGGTAATCATAGGATGGATATTCATAGATCGGTATTCTGGGCTCTGTTTCACTTAATGAATATCCATAGATTGATGCATACTCTGTTACATCCTCTCCCATATTGTCAAGCTGAAGAAGGTAATCATGGATACTTTTGGATTCAATGATGGTGACTTTCCCTATTTTTTCTATAATCGGGCTGTGATATCTTGTGGAATCATGATCAAACTCAAGAATTCTTCTGCCGTCATGGGTAATACCGATGGTCCTGAATGTAAGGCTCTTGCCGACCCCGGGAAGGTTGAGAACATTCCGGTCTGAGGCCAGAAACGGTAAGCGGGCCTTTTTTCTCAACTGACAAATCCTATCAACTGCATTTTCAGCATTTAACGGCAGCTGTCTGACGTCCGGATAAAACTTATCAGGTAAAAGGCCGATGATCTTTTCTTCCATACTTTCCTGAACCAGACGTGCATTGGGTGAAAAAGCATTATTGTTTTCCATAAACCCTTTAACCGTAAATGAATAATAGGGAAGAATACCGATATCATTGAGTACTTTTCTGAGTTTGGCCGTGTGCCCCCTTCTTGACGCAGCAGAGGTGAAAACCAGCTGATTGGTTACAATCCACCCGGCCTTATTCAACTGCTGCACACAGAGCCTGGTCTCAGGGGTTATTTCCATGGGAGATTCAAAATGAGTTTGAAAAACAAATTGCTGAATGCCTATTTTTAATGCTTTTTCTTTAAAATCCGAGAGTATTTGAACAAGACCCGACTGGATCCTCATGGGAAGATAAACAGGAAGCCTGGTGCCCAGTCTTACTCTTATGATCTGTGCGTACTTTTCCCCGTCTTTTCTTTTCTTATTGGCCGCAAGCTTTCTTTTAGCCATTTTATAAACGCTTTGAAGGATTCTTTTAAGGATTTTATTAGTACTCATCAGTGCATCACCGCCTGTGATAAGAATGTCCCTTAACTGTGAATCTTTTTCAAAATAATTGATGGACGCTTCCAGGCGATCCTCCCATGAATCCTTAGCTTTTAATTTTTTAAGATCAAAATTCAAATCACCATGTTGGAAACCATACATTCTCTGACAGATTGAACAAAGTCCGCCACAGGCCCGCCCCATGGTTTTGGGAATTAAAATGGCAATATCGGGGTATCGTCTGTGAATACTGTCGTCCGGAATGATCCAGCCGGCAGCGTTTGGTTTTCCAGGTTCCACGATATCTTCTTTTTCCCAGGCAACAATATTGCCGAATTCATTAATCAATTCTTTTGAATAAATAACATACTGCCTGATGGCAAGATCAGCACCCAGAGAACCGGAACAAGCCTGTGTGTCCAGAAGTGACAGGTAGTACGGATTGACAAAAAATGGGATGCCGACTTTTCTGGCCTGTTTCAGGCTGACCATTGTTTCCCGGTCAAGTGAATATCCAAGCATTTCATTCAGGTCTTCCGGGGTTCTGACTGCAAATTTAAGATGAAACTTATGATCATTCCACCATGTTTTGGCAAGGGCCAGTTTTTTCCGGTCGGACATGCCCTTTGAAAATGTGAACCGTTTGCTTTTTGTTTTTCCTTGATCAATTTTTTTTATAATAATTTTAAGTATGCGCAGTTTATTTTTTCCCCTTTGTTTAACCACTTCAGGGTCAAGGCCTGATGAATATCTATCCATCCATGATTTAATGTCAGGCTTGTCTGGCAAAGGATATTCATGCCCTGAAAACTGCATGAAAAGATGGATCATATCGTAAAAAAAGGCGGGCTTGCCTCCGCCGGTTCCTTTACGGGCACATTGCATGAGAATGGCAAAGGGATCATTTTCCACCATCTCCCCTTTGAGATTTGGATCCTTAAACTGCCTGCCGGAATATGTGATATAATCCAGGATGCGAATGGCCGCATAGTCTTTGGAGGTCACTTTTTCAAGCTGGTCTTTTCCGGTTTTTTCTTCAATGTAATATAAATATGCTTCCTTGTTTTCTTGAAGGGCCTTTAGCGCCCAGCTTTTTATCTTCTTTTTTACCTGATGAATGGTATTTGAATTGTCAATGATATCTTTAAGAACCGGGTTCTGCTTGAATAGTTTTTGCATGAGCCTGTATGCCTTTACATCAGGCAGAGTATGTTTAAGTTCGTTCAAAAAAGGCATGGTATTTTCTCATTTCGCTTTATTAATCGTCATTGTAAAAAACTGAAAAAATACTAACAGAAAATTATAATTTTGTCAAAATCACAAAAAGAACAAAGGGAAAACTCAAAAAAGAATACAACCCAGGGTATAAAATATGTAAGCTTCTATTTTTATTGGGTGTTATGATTTGACAATGAAATATCCAAACTGCTAATGTGCACTAATCCAAGACCATTTAGTGCTTTAACCTAATGCAGTAAATATAACAATACTTATGGCCCACGATCCTGATAGATATCCGTCTGGAGGAAGTAATGAAAAAAATCACTTTATATATACTGCTCATAACGGAATTTTTATTTGCTACCTGTTATGTAGCCGACAGCCAGGCAAGAGTTGACCAGATTATTGTGCACAATGACCTAATCATAAAAAAAGCCCATGGATCAGGCAATTTTGTCTTTGCAGCCCCTCCTTATTGGGGAAGGCAAAGAACAAAAGCCGGGTTTTCACAATTGGCAGAACACCTTGGAAAATATTTAAAAAAACAAGTCGTCCTGGTGGTTCTCAAGGATTATAAATCCATGATATCCCGGACAAAAGCAGGTGAAGTGGATTTTGGAGTTTACGGCGCAGCCCTTTATGTGAAAACAAAGGCTGCATGCCCTGATTTAAAATATACAGCCACGTTTATTGTTAAGTCCACTGGTAAACATACATACTATTCCTATCTTATTACCCAAAAGGGTTCCGGCCTTAAGTCCATAGAAAGCCTTAAGGGCAAATCTTTTGCCTTTGGCTCAAAAGAATCCACCAGCGGATATAAATACCCTGTTGCCTGGATGAAGGAAAATAAGATTTCACCTGAACACTATTTTGGCAGAGTAGCGTTTCTTGGATCACATAAGAATGTCCTTGCTGCAGTTGCAACTGGAGAAATCGATGCAGGAGTAGTCTCTCCTGAGCCCCTGGCAGACATTGAAAAGGCAAAAGGATTCATATTCAACCGTTTAAGGAAATTCGGACCCATCCCGGGAACAGTTTTAGCGTCAAACGGCAGACTGCCTGAAGGAATGCATGAAAAAATACTGCTGGCCTTATTATCACTTCCTTCTGAAATCATACAAAATAAAAATTTCAACTACATTGGTTTTAAAATTCTTTCTGATGTATCCTATGACCAGTTGAGAGAAGTGCTTGGATATGTGTTTTAAGATTTTGATTTATCCTAATTTTTTTTCCGATAAAAGGTAATATCTTGATAAAATTTAAATCCCTTAGATTAAAAATCGTATTTTTTTCAAGTCTCTGTATGTTAATTTTTGGAACCATTATCATTATTTCTACGATAATATATGCCCTCAGCCAGGCCCGTGAAAAGGCATATAATGAAATCCAGCACTGCGCAAAGGACCGTGCCGAACATGTGCAATTAAAACTGGACATGGCAATGACAAGCCTGAAATCCCTGGCCCTGATCCTGCAAAAAACAAAAGATCCCCTTGATACTGTAACCCTTGAACGTGAACAGGTAGAGGCTCTTTTGCAGTCAATCCTGAAAGACAATGCCAATGCCACAGGCATATTTACCTGCTGGCTTCCCAATGCTTTTGACAATAAGGACAAGCTATATGTGAATGAACCCGGATACGGGGAAACAGGCATTTTTGCACCTTACTGGTATAAAAACAGCGACGGAATCCTTGATGTCGAGTCATGCAGTCATTATAATCCCAAAAAATACTTAACCAGGTATGAATTCATTCCCGAAGATTTAACAACTCCCCTTGTTATCGGCCCTCATACCCGTAAAATCGGCGGAAGAGACCGGATAATTATTCATCTGGCCCTTCCGATTACGATTAAGAATACATGTCCGGGTGTGGTGGGGATAGATCTTGCCCTGGATTTTATTCAACAGATAACAGATGAGTCGTGGATCGCCAAAAAAAAAGGCACGGTCACCATTTTCACTGCAAAAGGGGGAATAGCAGGCCGGACAGGCATAAAGGATTTGGGAAAAAGCGATATCAAGATTGCAGAAGATACCTTTAACCAGTTTGTTAATCAAATTTCAAAAGGAAAATTTTTTGATGCTTCTTCCAGGGATATGATAACATTTTTCCATCCTGTTAAAATCTCAGGTTCCCTGCCCTGGTGGGCCATGGTATCAATGCCGAAAAAAATGGTGTATGCAGAATTCAAATCCTTAGCATACTACCTGATCCTTGTAGAAATCGGGTGTATTGCCGCCTTAATTTTATTTTTCTGGCTTTTTTCAAATCACATTGTCACTCCCTTACAGTCACTGGTTAAAGTCGCCAGACGGATTGGGCAGGGAAGTTATGGACAGACTGTTGGTCCTGTGGATTCCAAAGATGAAATTGGGGAACTTGCCCTTGAATTCAATAAAATGTCTGAAAAGATCAAAGATAAAGATATTGCCTTAAAACAGGAGCAACAGTCTCTGCTGGAAATTCAAAACAGCCTGCAAAGCATCTTCAGGGCAGCACCTACCGGTATTGGTGTTGTAAAAGACCGAGTCATAGATAAAACAAATGAAAAACTTTGTGACATAACAGGGTATTCTTCCGAAGAAATGATCGGGAATTCCGCCCGGATGCTGTATTCGAACGATGAAACATTTGAAAGGGTGGGAACTGAAAAGTATGATCAGATCAGAAAACATGGAACAGGAACCGTTACAACGAAATGGAAATGCAAAGACGGGAAGATAATTAATGTTTTGTTAAGCTCCACTCCCATTGATCAATCCGATTTTTCAAAGGGGGTTACATTTACAGCGCTGGACATCACTGACAGTGAAAAAATAAAATTGAAACTGGCTGAAAGCGAAGCAAAATACAGGGCAATGATGGAATCCATGAATGATCCTGTTGCCATCTGTTCAAACGGATATAAGATTGACTATATGAATCCTGCCATGATTAAAAGAATAGGACATGCCACAACAAAAGAACCATGCTTTAAGATCCTCCACGGGTTAAATGAAAAATGTCCATGGTGCATGAAAAAAAATGTCCAGAAGGGCAATCATTGTGAAACAGACATTGTAAGCCCAATGGATAATCGTGCATTCCATGTCTACCACACTCCCATGGTTCATGATGACGGAAGCATTTCAACCATGGCTATTTTCAGGGATATCACTGAATTTAAAAAAATGGAATCCCATCTGCAGCAGGCGCAGAAAATGGAGGCAATCGGAACCCTGGCAGGGGGGATTGCCCATGATTTTAATAATATTCTTTTCCCAATATTCGGCTATCTTGAAATGGCGCTGGAAGACCTGAAAAAAGATGACCCGCTATATAACAACCTTTTGGAAGTTCTTAATGCTGCCAAACGTGCAAAAGATCTGGTTCAACAAATACTCACCTTCAGCCGGCAGCAGGACCAGGAACAAAAACCACTGAAAAGCCAGCTTGTTGTTAAAGAAGCCTTGAAACTTATCTCGTCAACATTACCCAGTACCATAGAAATAAAAAAAGATATAAA